>NZ_JAUBUJ010000101.1:0-32574 GCF_036705405.1 Microcoleus sp. B13-B6 | reverse complement strand
TAGGGGCGGTGCCCCCGTGCCCGCCCGAATCTGTAGGGGCGGTGCCCCCGTGCCCGCCCGAATCTGTAGGGGCGGTGCCCCCGTGCCCGCCCGAATCTGTAGGGGCGGTGCCCCCGTGCCCGCCCGAATCTGTAGGGGCGGTGCCCCCGTGCCCGCCCGAATCTGTAGGGGCGGTGCCCCCGTGCCCGCCCGAATCTGTAGGGGCGGTGCCCCCGTGCCCGCCCGAATCTGTAGGGGCGGTGTCCCCGTGTCCGCCCGAATCTGTAGGGGCGGTGCCCCCGTGTCCGCCCGAATCTGTAGGGGCGGTGTCCCCGTGCCCGCCCGAATCTGTAGGGGCGGTGCCCCCGTGCCCGCCCCCTCCCATGTCCATAAACCTAATAAATCGCTGTTAGGACTGTCTAACTCGCGCCTGTAGCCTTCGATCGCCCAAAGTCCGCCAAAACAAAGTCGATCGAGTTCGACTGCACTGTTGAGGTGTTCTGCCGCGAGATGTTTAATTTGTAGAAAACGCACAGACGATTTTAAATTTTAGATTTGAGATTTTAGATTTGATAATTACTCACTGCAAGGATGCTCCAGTTCGATCGAGTCTCAGTCAGTCAGCCTGCTTGCGGAATGAATCTGGGGGCAACTGACCCAATTGCTTGCCGTCAATTGTACACTGGGAAAGACCGTAAGGATAGTTATTGCGCGATGGTATCAACTCAATCTTTCGGGGTGGAATCGGGACTTAAGTATCTGTCTGAGTCTCAACAAGCCCTGCAAACTCGATCGCCAAATCAACAACTGTTACCGCTGACAGCCAGTGTTAACAGCAGCGATCGGTTGGAAATCGGAGGCTGCGAGGTGACAGCTTTGGTGGAGCAATTTGGCTCGCCGTTGTACATTTTAGACGAAGAAACGCTGCGGGCGGCTTGTACCCAGTACCGGGATGCTTTTAAGCGTTACTATCCGGGCGAATCTCAAGTGCTCTATGCTTCTAAAGCTTGGAGTTGTTTGGCAGTTTGCGCGATCGCAGCTTCGGAAGGTTTAGGGATAGATGTCGTATCCGCCGGAGAAATCTACACTGCACTGCAAGCCGGCGTGGGCCCCGACAAAATCTACTTCCACGGTAACAACAAGTCCCGCGAGGAACTGCAGCTAGCTGTCGAAAGCGGCTGCATTACCGTAGCGGACAATTGGCGGGATTTAGAGACTCTAGCAGAGTTGGGAGAATCCGGTGTCCGCAGCCTCACAGGTGGGCCGACACGAGTTATGGTGCGGTTTACTCCTGGAATTGAGTGTCACACCCACGAGTACATTCAGACGGGTCAAATCGACAGTAAATTTGGCTTTGATCCCAACTCGCTCGATCGAGTATTTACTTTCATCAGCCAACAATCGTCGTTATTTTGCGTGGGAGTGCACGCTCACATCGGCTCTCAGATTTTTGAACTGCAACCCCATGACGATTTAGCCGAAGTCATAATTCAGGCCTTGACAAAAGCACAGAGTTATGGTTTGCCAGCAACAGAAATTAATATTGGCGGCGGGTTGGGCATTCGCTATACTGAAGCGGACGATCCTCCCAGCATTGAAGATTGGGCTCGTACAATTTGCTCCGCAGTGGTAGCAGCTTGCGAGCGGCAGCAATTGCCCTTACCAAAATTGCTTTGCGAACCGGGTCGATCGCTCGTGGGTACAGCTTGCGTTACAGCTTACACCGTTGGCTCTCAAAAAGTCATTCCGGGAATGCGGACGTATTTAGCTGTAGATGGCGGGATGTCCGACAATCCGCGTCCTATTACCTATCAATCAGTTTATCGAGTCCTCGCAGCCGGTAAAATGTCTGCTGCCTTAACGGAAACAGTGACAATTGCTGGGAAACACTGCGAGTCAGGCGATGTTCTGATTAAAGATGCCAAATTGCCAGAGTGTCATGCCGGAGATGTCCTCGCGGTTACGGCCACAGGGGCATACAATTACAGCATGGCTTCTAACTACAACCGAGTACCCCGACCGGCAGCGGTTTTAGTGAGAAATGGGGAAGTTAACACGATTATACAGCGGGAAACTTACCAGGATTTGCTGAGGCTTGACCGCCTTCCTGAACGACTCGGAGCTCCAAAGTAAAAACTTAGAAGTTAAAAGTTAAAAGTTAAAAGAAAGACAATCCATGTTTACTTAGTGACGATTGCTTTTTCACTTTTAACTTTTGCCTTGTTCAGTCACGCGATTGGATTGACACTTCCCGGTCTAAAAACACGGGGATTTTCAGCATATTCCTTATAACAACTGTTCATGGTTCATGGGTTCGAGTGCATCACGGTTCGCGGTTCACAGGCGGTAGCGTTCGATGAACCATGAACAATCAACAATCTGGCTTTAACTTGCCCCTCGTTCAGTCCTTATTGATTCAAGGGATCGATATTGGACTGGTTTTTGCCCTTGCGTATTTGGTGCTCGTCATTGTTGGCGAGCGCAGAACGCTGTGGATGGTACGGGGATTTATCATTTTGATGCTGGCGGCGGCGGTGAGCAACTGGGCTGGATTGAGGCTGTTGCACGTTGCCCTCAACAGCTTGGTGACTGGTTCGGCTGTCGCAATGGCGGTAATATTGCAGTCGGAGTTTCGCCGATTTCTGGAACAATTGGGTCGGGGGGAATTTCGGCAATTGTTTGGACGCGATCGCCGACCAACTCCCGAACCGGACAGCGTAATAGATGAAATTGTGGAAGCAGTAAAAGAACTTTCGCAAAACCGCACGGGCGCTTTACTAATTATAGAAACAGATTCTCCGATCGACGATCGGGATTTTTCTGTGCCGGGATTAAAGCTAAATGCTGAAGTTTCTAAAGAATTGTTGCAGACTATCTTTCAGCCGCAAACTTTGCTGCACGACGGAGCTGTTTTGGTTCGAGGTTCGCGGATCGTGTCGGCGGGGGTAATTTTGCCTTTGTCCGATCGCACCGCGTCGCGGCAGTTGGGAACCCGCCACCGGGCGGCGATGGGCATTACGGAACGGGTGCAAGCTTGCGTGTGCGTGGTGGTGTCCGAGGAAACGGGTTCTATTTCTTTAGCCCAGATGGGAACTTTAAATCGACCTTTGACTAGCAGCAAACTTAAGGAATTGCTGGAAGCAAAGCTGTTTCCGTCCGAGGGAGAAAGAGTTGTGGCTCCAATTCCGATCGGCAATCTCGGACGCCAGATAGGATTGAAGGGAGTGACGCTATTAAAACGGATACTGCGCCGTTAGTCGGGTAATCGGGAGAAACCATGAGTCAAGGAATTTGCTTGGAAAAGTTGCCGGAGGATCTGCAACAGGAACTACTGCCTAAGCACATAGCAGTGATTATGGACGGGAACGGGCGCTGGGCTAAGAAGAGGGGGTTGCCGCGGATTGCGGGACACCGCCGAGGGGCTAGCACTCTGAAGGAACTACTGCGCTGCTGCAAAGATTGGGGGATTCCAGCTTTAACGGCCTATGCTTTTTCGACGGAGAATTGGGGGCGGCCGGCCGGAGAGGTGGATTTTTTAATGAGTTTGTTTGAGGGAAAGTTGCGGCAAGAATTGCGGGAGATGGTGGACGAGGACGTGCAAATTCAATTTATGGGGAATTTGCAGGCTTTGCCGAAGTCTTTGCAGGCGGAAATCGAGCGTTCTGTGACGGCCACTCAGCACAATCAGGGGATTTTGTTTACGGTGGCGACGAATTACGGGGGGCGTCAGGAGATTGTACAAGCTTGTCGGGCGATCGCCACTCAGGTGAAAGAGGGCAAGTTGCAGCCGGAGGAGATTGATGAGGTTTTATTTAAACGCTATTTGTATACTGCTGATGTTTGTGACCCGGATTTGCTGATCCGGACGAGCGGGGAAATGCGGTTGAGCAATTTTTTACTATGGCAAATGGCTTATTCGGAAATTTACATTACTGAGACGCTGTGGCCGGATTTTGATCGATCGGAGTTTCACCGCGCTTTGTCTGATTATCAGCAACGCAACCGCCGATTTGGCAAAGTCTAACGATTTGGGATTTGGGATTTGGGATTTTTTGGTTGATTTTTCAGTTTCCAAGTAGGTCATCTCCTACTCAACATAACGATTTTAGATTTTAGATTGGAGGACAAATCTAAAATCTAAAATCTAAAATCTAAAATCAAATTAGGGGCCGGAGAAAACGGCCGCTTCAATGTCCTGACGTGAGAGGGAGTATTTGAATGCTCGCTGAATGTCTTGGCCGTCGGCTCCAGCATCGATGTAGCGGACGGTGAGTTGGTCGATATCAAGGGAGAGTTCTGCTTTCCAGGTAGGTCGATCGATCTGCCAGCAGTGGAGTTCTCGCCGATCTTGCTGGCAGCCGCGGCTTTTTAGCCACTGCTCGATTTCCGGGAGTGGGTGGTTGTACAAAGGAGTGTCGGCGGAAGGAAGAGTCATGGGATTTTAGATTTTAGATTTTAGATTTTAGATTTGGGATTTGGGATTTGGGATTTTAGATTGGAGATTTGGGATTTGAGGGTTTAATTGCCGCGAATTAAGCCGATCGCGATCGCCAGTACCAAACATCCGATTAAGCTAGCTCCCATGATAAACAGAGCGAACATTTCTCCGGGGGAAAGAGGTCGATCCGTGGGATCTAGGTAAGCGGAGTTGGAAGTTTTTTTGCCCGATCCCGAAACCGGAGTATTGAAGCCTGGGGGTGGCCCAATCACGTTCAGGCGAGAATAGCCTATTTTGAGGTCGTAGGCGAGGCGACGTTCTGGGTTGCTGAGGGTGGCGTAGGCGTTGTTGATCTGCTGAAATTTGGCGGTGGCGACTGCGGGTGGCAGCTCGGTGGTATCGGGATGGTAGAGTTTGCTCAGTTCCCGGTACGATCGCCGAATTTCGATCGCTGAGGCTGAAGGATGCAGCCCTAACAAGCCGTAGTAACTAGAACCCAAGGGGGTTTTGCCGGGTATTTTCTGACTTTCGCTGTTTGCCGTTCCCTCGTTAGGAGTCACCTCAGCGCCTCTGGGCTTGTTGTTTATAATTTTTGATTATTTTAGAGCAGATTTGAGGGTAGCGCCACTATCTGCGATGTCGAGGGGTTGAGGGTGGGCGTAAGGCGACGGCAAGTAACATCAAACTCAGCACCAAGATATTCATGCCGTCGGCTTCATCGATTTGTTATGGGACTTGACGAAGTGTTTGAGATATCTGATATCAATTCCGGTTATATCGGAATGATTAAACCACAGAGGGCACAGAGGACACAGAGAAAGAGAAGAGAGAGATAATAATTCCGATGTCAACGGATTTGATATGACTCACCGATGGATCGGATAAGCCGATTTCGCCAGAACCTTTTCTCGACACTGCGGATATTTTCTTCATATCTGAGTTGATCCAAGTAAAGCAGCAAATACTTCAATTCATCATCCGTCTCCTCCCCCTCAAAGGGGTTTACTCGCACCAGATTGCCATAGCTGCGCTCCCACTTTTGAGGTGTATCATCCACTGCAATGATTGACTCTAGACGATACCCTTTGCGCTTGACCTTTTTGAGATTTTTGCGATTGTAATATTCCAACCATTCCATATCGTAAGCAACTGTGCAGCGATCGCTTGCCCACACAAACGATAAAGTTTTAGGATTTTCAAAGAGGGCTGAGACAATTGCGCTCGCATAAGACGGCGAAGAAGATGTCCAAACTGCCACATCAAACCAGTCCAGGCAATTTTTCAAAAAGACATCTAGAAACGGTCGTTTGTAAATGTGATATGGCTCCACTAAAAAATCAGCTTGCCGAGGGAGAGATGCTTCGGCAGCATAAATTAAAGTTTCATCAAGATCGAGGATCAATAGTTTTTTTCTATAATCCATAATCAAAAATCGTTGATCACTATGTCGAGCTCCACTCCTATACCCAATTACTTTAAACTATGAATCGCCCGATCGCAAATTCTGCACATCCTCAACGCTAAGCCCCGTAACTTGGGCGATCGTGGCATTATCTAGCTGTGAGAGTAATTGTCGAGCGATCGCGATCGCCTTTTCTCGCATTCCTTCTTCTCGTCCTTGTTCTATGCCTTGTTCTATGCCTTGTTCTATGCCTTGTTCTATTCCTTCCTGAACAGCCTTAAGAATTGCTCCTTGTTGGTCATAAATAAACTGTTCTCTTCTGTCCAAATCTTCCACTTCCTCTCTGCTCAAGCTGGCTTGATTCGCAATATTAAAAGCTTCATGTATTTCTGGTATGCTATCCATTGTTTCTGGAACCGATGTCAGACTTCTCGCATTTTTCATGAAATAAACCCATTTGTCTGCTAAAGTTTCAAGTTCCTCCTGTCCTTTGGTAAACTTTGGCAACTCTACAAACACTAAATCCAGATTGTTTTCGGGATACGTAAAGTTTTTCTTGACTTCTTTGAACACAAATCGGGAAATAAATTCCGGGCTATTATTAGGAAACATTTCAAAATCAGTAATTGTCAGGGCAATCACTGGCTTCAGCAAGCGATATCCTTGGGCTGCTTCCAATTGAAAAGCATAAGTTTTCGCTGCATTGTACAAAACTCGCTTGCCAAAAGACTGGACGTTGAGCACCTGCATTTCAATAATTACTAAAGTGCCATCGCTGAGTTTGGCTTTCACATCCAGATAACTATCTTTTAAGCCTTCTAGTTTGGGTGGTAGATTCGGGTTGATGATTTCTAAGTCTTGAATTGTGGGATTGCCTTCATAAATCAAGGCGTTGAGAAAGCTAATTAGAATCTCTTTGCTTTCTGAGGAACCGAAGATTTTTTTGAAGGCGTAATCGGTTTTCGGGTTGATAAATATCATGGTTATAAATTTTTCCGTAGGTATGAATTCAATCAGTACAGTAAATTATGCTCGTAGGAAGGGGTTAAGAATCTCCCCGCAAATTTTGCACATCCTCAACGCTAAGCCCCGTAACTTGGGCGATCGTGGCATTATCTAGCTGTGAAAGTAATTGTCGCGCGATCGCCAGCTTTTCTTCTCGCTTTCCTTGTTCTATGCCTTGTTCTATGCCTTGTTCTATGCCTTGTTCTATGCCGTCTTGAACAGCCTTAATAATTGCTCCCTGTTGGTCATAAATAAACTGTTCTCTTCTGTCCAAATCTTCCACTTCCTCTCTGCTCAAACTTGCTTGATTCGCAATATTAAAAGCTTCATGTATTTCTGGTATGCTATCCATTGTTTCTGGAACCGATGTCAGACTTCTCGCATTTTTCATGAAATAAACCCATTTGTCTGCTAAAGTTTCAAGTTCCTCCTCTCCTTTGGTAAACTTTGGCAACTCTACAAATACTAAATCCAGATTGTTTTCGGGATACGTAAAGTTTTTCTTGACTTCTTTGAACACAAATCGGGAAATAAATTCCGGGCTATTAGGAAACATTTCAAAATCCGTAATTGTCAGGGCAATCACTGGCTTCAGCAAGCGATATCCTTGGGCTGCTTCCAATTGAAAAGCATAAGTTTTCGCTGCATTGTACAAAACTCGCTTGCCAAAAGACTGGACGTTGAGCACTTGCATTTCAATAATTACTAAAGTGCCATCGTTGAGTTTGGCTTTCACATCCAGATAACTATCTTTTAAGCCTTCTAGTTTGGGTGGTAGATTCGGGTTGATAATTTCTAAGTCTTGGATGGTGGGATTTCCTTCATAAATTAAGGCGTTGAGAAAGCTAATTAGAATCTCTTTGCTTTCTGAGGAACCGAATATTTTTTTGAATGCATAATCCGTTTTAGGGTTGATAAATATCATAGTTGTCAGATTTAGCTTTGAGGTTATTGGTTTTGTGACGAACCAACGGGATTGGATCTGGGTCAAACTGCTGATTTTGTTTCAGGTAATGGTTTGACATTTTCCGGCAAATGTGCATTGGCGATCGCCAGCACAGGCTGATCGTCCCTGTGTTCGCCGTCGGGGGGAATTGGGCAAGAAATCAGTTCTGTGACGATGCGATCGCCCAGAACATCTTCCCAATCTTGCAACTGTTCTCTGGCTTTGATCGGTGTATTGACAGCCACGTCTACGCCCATTTGCTGAAGGTTGAGGCTGTGAGCTGTCGATCGGCGGTTGACCCACTCCACCAGCCAAACGCTCAATCCGACTGCTGCCATCAAAGGCAAGACAATCCGATAATCGCGGGTTAATTCAAACATCAACAGGATGGCTGTCAGCGGTGCTCTGGCGCTGCCGGCGAGGACGGCGGCCATTCCCACCATTGCGTAGGCGGCAGGGCCAGCGACTCGATCGCTCATTGCCGGCAGCATTTCCAAAAAGAGGCCGTAAGCCGAACCCAGGGAAGCTCCCAAAAACATCGCCGGAGCAAAGATGCCACCAACTAAACCGCTGCCGAGGCTGATTGCGGTCATCGCCAGTTTGACAAACAGCAGCAGCAGTAGCAAAGGCAAGGAAAATTTAACATCTTGGAGCATTGCTTGGACTGTTTCGTAGCCGACACCCAAAATTTGAGGCAATTGCAGGGCGACTAAGCCGACTCCTGCCCCGCCGATGATCGGGTGAAGTGGCCGGGGCAGTCGTCCGAGCCAAGCAAATCCTCGGACTTTTCCTTGAAAACAGGCCTCGGCTAATTGAATTGCTTCTGTGTAGGCTAGAGACACTCCGCTCGCCAAAAGTCCCAATCCCATGTACAGAGGCAGTTCTAGGGGGCTGCGGACATCGTATATCGGCAAAGAAAAGGCCGGCTGAGCTCCCAAGCAGATTTGAGCGATGAGCGCGGAAACTACGGCGGAGAGCAAGACAACGCTGACTGAGGAAGTGGCGAAGGTGCTGCCGAGCACGACTTCTAAGGCAAAGAACACTCCGGCGATGGGAGAGTTAAACCCGGCCGATAAACCTGCTGCTGCTCCGGCGCCCAGGAGCAAGCGCTGCCGTTCTGGGGAGAGCTGTAAGACTTGAGCCAGCAGCATTCCAAAATTAGCGCCGATTTCGACGCTGGGGGCTTCCGGGCCGAGGGATGCGCCGGTGCCGAGGGAAACTGAGGCTGCCACCATTTTGGTGATGGGTTTGAGGGGGGAGAGTTCTTGCAGCCCGCGGGTGGCTGCAATTAAGGAAGACATATTCGGGCCAAAGTCCCGAAATCGCCACCGCATCAGCCCGATGATGACTCCGCCGAGGGTGGGAATGCAGGCTAGCGTCCAAGAGCCTTTCGAGGCGATCGCCCCCATGAAGTCTTCCAGCATCAGGGTGTGGATGAAGTGGATGAGGTAGTGAAACGTGACGACGCCTGCGCCCGTAACTCCCCCGATGACTAGGGAGAGGATGAGCAGGAGGGTTTCTGGACTGGGGTGCAGGCGGTTGAATAGCGGGCTTAGTCGGGAGGCTTGGGGAGTTGCTGCGGTTGGCCCGGGTGGCGGCAGATCCACAGGAGGGATGGCTCTCATTTAGCGGTTAATTCTTCGGTGAGAAGTTATATAATATTACAATTTATTTCTTATTTTCATTTTGAGTGATTTTAGGGGAATTGACAACTTATATTAAGGCGTATTTTAGGGTAAATTTTTTTGGCTGGCCGCTGGGGTGGAATGACTGATTCTGAGGAGCGGCGGATTTGGCGTGATTGTATGCTCAGTTACATTCAAACTTAGATACACTCTCGCGATAATCCTCATTAACTATATTTAGAGTTTTGGCGCTTAGGTCGATCGCCTCACTGAACTCGCAATATCATATAACTCAGTAAAAAACAACTTTCAAATTAAAGAATTGGCGCTTGGAGATTTTACCTAACAACCACAAATCTCAAACCAGAAATCTCAAATCTCCAATTTTAAATCCCTTGCTCGCGCATACTATCACATCGGTTGTTGAGTGGGCGGAATTTTTGGCCGGGGTTTGGCGATCGACATTAGCGGATCGCCGATGGTGGCGACTTTCCAGGGTGGGGATTCTAGCTGGCGTGCTGCGATTAAAAAGGGTGCTCCTCGCTTTAGGCGATCGACCATTAATTTAGGTGGAATAAATGCCGATAAAAAAGGTTCGTTGACGCTGCCAATATATGCGTAAGCACCATTCTCTAGCCACCTTCCGGCAACGGTGTTTGTGTCATCGGGGGCTGCTGCTGACCAACTGTGGATCATGTGGATTGCGGCAGGAAATTGAAGTTTTGGTATATCTTCAACTGAAGCGTCGCCGTTGCCCACTTGGAATGATTTTGGATAGCCTTTGGAATTCATTAATATTAAGTCAAATGTCCACGGTTTTGAGGCTAAACTCCTCCACTTTTCCAGGCTAGATTCTGGTTGCTGCACTACTTGGACATTTAAACCTATGGTTTTTAGTCCGCTAGCTGCTTCCTCCATTTCATATTTTGCCCAATTTCCTTCCTTGGGGTAACTGTCATAAAGCATGGCTGTTTGGCTGTCGAGAAATATGGCACACATGGCTTGATAGATCGATCGCACCTCGGAACCGTAAATCCAGCCAACAGCCGCCCAGCGTTCGCCGTTGGGGTGTCTTCCCAAACCGTCGGTAACGGCTAGTTGTTCGTCTGGTTTTTCAGGAGATTGATATTTGACTGCTAGTTGGCGTACAATGGTTATTGTGTCGATCGCGTCTGCGAGTTGAGAGTAAAAATATCCGGTTGATTCGACAGCTTTTGTAACTGCTAGTTGCAGAGTTTTCCACTGTGTGTTATTGAGGGTATCGTTGGGTTTCCCGAAGTTGCCTTCTACAAATACTAAAGGTTGGCCGTGGGCGGCTGCTAAGGCAACTGCTGCTGATCGTGCGGGGTCGTTTTCTGATGTGATTACTACTCCTGGGGGTTCCCAGCCGAGTTGCGTCCATTTTGCTTTTAAGGTTGGAGTATCGGTGGCATTCCAGGCGGCTGCTGCGCTGTTGAGCATTAATTGCTGGAGTTTTTGATTTTTTGGCAGTTGCTGTTTGATGCTTGGCAAACGGACTATTTCTTCGGGTTGAAAGCGCTGCAAAAACATGGGCGCATATTTTTGGTCTTCGATGAGAATAGGCCAGTTTCCTTTGAGATTCCATTTTTGGATGGCTGCTAAGAATGTGGCTTCGTCGGGTACTAAAACTACGCGGTTGACTGTTGGTATATTTTCGCGGAGGATGGCCGATCGGAGGCCTGTTTGAATTGGCCAGGGTTCTTGTTGGGCTGAGGCGGGAAGTTGAAATGGTTTTTTGAAAATGCGATCGCATCCGACACCGATTATTGCTAAGCTTACAATAAGTGCGATCGTCAGGAATTTAAATTTTAACTGTTTTTTCATAGGGGCAGGGGAAGGAAGGAACTAGGTTATACATACGAACCATTATCGAAATATTTTTAGGGGCTGCAAGCGGATGTTTCGAGGCGCGGGACAAAGGAAAATTGTAAGTGCGATCGGGCTGGCCACTTTTAGTATTATTGCCTTAGCAACTACAGGTTTAATAATTTTCGCAGCGAACCGTTCGTCAGTCAAGCATCAAGTCCGGCAATTGCTGACAGCGAGGGAATGTCAAGGTTGCAATCTTTCCGGGGCGAATTTGAGCGAAGTTTTTCTGGAAGGCGTCAATTTAGAAAAAGCCAACCTGAAAGATGCCAATTTGTGGAGCGCGCATTTGGTAAACGCTAACTTGAAACAGGCAAATTTGGCTGGGGTTTACCTGATAAGCAGCAATTTGGCAGGGGCAAATTTGGAGGGAAGCAATTTAGAAAATGCGTTTTTAGAGGATGCTTATTTGGGAGGGAGTAATTTGAGAAATGCTAACTTAACAGGAGCTTTTATGAAAGGTATTTTTCTTGTTAATGCTGACTTGGAGGGGGCGAATTTGGAGGGGGCTAATCTGTGGATGGCTAATCTGGAAAGTGCTAATTTGAAGGGTGCTAATCTGAGGAACGCTTTGCTGTTGGATACTAATTTAGAAGGGGCGAATTTAAAGGGTGCGGTGATGCCTGATGGTACGCGGCAGGAATGAAAGTCAGTTGATAGTTGTCAGTTGACAGTTGTCAGTTGATAGTTGTCAGTTGTCAGTTGACTCCGAAAGCAGTCATTAGTCAGTAGTCATCAGTCATTAGCATTAGTCAGGAGAAAGAGGGATCGCGCCTGCAACCTTCATTTCCCGTTATTTTGTGAGGAGATGAAGGTGTGAGGTGCGATCGTCATTCTAATAGCTAGCAGTTTGGTGTATTGTTGGCGATCGAGCTGATGGAGCACGTGAGGGCGATCGTTGAGAGAGATGGTAACTCAAATATAGAGAATTTCGAGCTGTGGCAACAGCAGAGACAAATGCGCCTGCTGCTTTCATCATCCATCTAACTCAACTTGATTTACATACGTTCTGCAAATCTTTGAACAGCTTTTGGCGCGAAAGCAGCAACTAAAAAAGCAGTTGTAATGTATTTCCCCTCAGAATCTTTGCTAGTTATTGTTATTGCACCAAACACAATCGCTGCAATCAGCGCAATAAAACTCATGGCTCGCATTGTCGAGTATTTCCCATTATCTTCCTGGAATAATTCGGCAAGCTCTTTTCCATGTTCTGAAGAATTTGGTTGAGTCTCAACTATAGAAGAATGTGTCATTTGATTAACCTCCTAAATGATTAAAGCTTAACTAAGTCCTAACTTAGTTCGAGTGTGGCTACCAACTCTTCCATCATCTTCAAGTCCAACAGAACGCTGGAAAGCTTTTACAGCCGTTTGTGTATTTTCACCAAATACACCATCAACTGCTCCTGGATTAAATCCCCGATCGCGCAATCGCTGTTGGAGTTTTATAACGGCTGAACCTGTTGAACCCAAGCGTAGAGTCACAAATGGCGACTCATTTTCTAGCTGTTCGGGAGTGAATTGCATACCTAGCTTATCAGCAACTTGTTTTCTCAAACTGGGAAGTTGACTGTACAGCAAATCACCCGGACAATCAGTATTGCTGAAATCTCTGTGTCCCTTGATATTGAGCGGACTAATATTGCAAGAATCGCATAATGACACACAAAGTTCTACAAGGCTCTCCCATTGCTTTTCACTCATTTGGAAAGTCATGAAATTCCCTTCATTTTCAATACCAGGAGATTGATTGCCGTTGGCTAATTTTCCTGGATCTTGCCCTGCATGGGCTGACTGAATGCAAAACCCTTTTTTCACAGCATCTAGGGAACCGTGCCGACCTTCTAAAATCAACCCTCCGGTTGTATTTAAGAAGTTGTGTCCTGAGTCCGACCAATCATTATCATCCATGTGAAAGTTTTGAATGTTTCGCGCTAACTTAATCGCTCCTTCAAGCGTGCCTCTTGAGGCATCGTCGGGAGGGTTTGGGTTGTTTGTATGATGGACGATGACATAGCGGGGAATAGTCATTTGAAAAGGAAATGTTCCAGATTTTGGCTGTCTGGCTCCCCACGCTGCTGCTGTTACAACTTTTGCTGTAAATGACATAAAAAATGACTCCGAATTGTTTAATTTGTAGGTGGAAGTTACCCCACGGAGGGGGCAACTTCTGTTTAGGCTATGGCTTTGAAGTAATGCTCAGCGATCTGCGCGATGTGGTCAGCCCTGTCCAGTCGATTCACTATTTTTCGGGCGTTATAGAAATCGCGATCGGCGCCAACAATGAAATCACTCAAACCTACACCCGTAAAGCTACCATCGCGCATTCCCCGAACTAGAATCATGGCAGCGATTTCAGGGAGAGCGGCTTTTTCTGGATTATCTATCAAATTAATTCCGAGTTTTTCACTCCAGATTTGATAGTTGTGACGCCCTGTAATTTGGACGAAACCTCTGCCTTTGAAGCGAGGCCCATCACCGGATTCAGTGTTCCCTAAATCTTCGTGGCCTTCATAATCCCACCCATCAGCTAATTCCATCATCAAACGTCCAAAATGGCATTCATGTTCGGCTGTTGCAAAAACATAGGCAATTTGCCCGCGATCGATGACACCATTATCGAGACATTGATTGAGGATAAGAGGCAAATTTTTCTTGGCAAAGGGGCGAATTTCGGATATGCATTGAGCAATATCTAAAATATTATCAACGCTGGAGAAGCCACCTGGCATATCCCAAATCTTGGGTTTGCGAGTAACTATTGCGATTTCTTCTGGCTTCACCTTCAGCAACTCAGCCCAGGTATTGCGATCGACTTTACCTGTTACCTTTAGTCCGCCTGGGACAAATTGGCTGCGATCGGCAGGGCGCATCCGTTGAAATTGCTCCACTGCGGCCTTAGTGACAGACCCAAAAAGCCCGTCAATTTTGGCATCTTTTGGTAATAATCCCCAATCTTTCAAGCGCCTTTGCAGGATTTCGACTTCATCAATCAGGTGAGGGGTATCAATAATCCCGTCATTAATTTGTAACTCAACTTTTTCAATCTTCATATTCACAGCTCCAAGTAGTAATGATGTTTGTAGTAAGGACTGAGCGTCCTTTCTTACAGATTTGGGAAAAATGCGGACTAAAGTCCTCACTACAAACCTTTTTTATGGGCGATTCATCCGAGGCGATATCAATCGCCAACCAGTAAATTTTGAGAGTTATTTAGAAATTCGATGCAGCCACATTGTTGCAGTAGAGTCAATTTTGCTACTGTCCCAATTGTCATAAAAAGATAAAGCTTCACGCAAACTAAAAGCATTGCCAGCGGAGGATATCAATTTACGACTGTATAACTTGTTTTCGCCCTTGTTATCTGGTGAAGATGGGGAATTTTTCCGATAGCCTGCGTAGAACCACTCTCCGGCTGGATCGTTCACAAAAAAGTCACCCTTGTCGTTATAACCGCGAATAACTAGAATGTGACCCGGAACAGTCCAATAACCGTGCAATATACATATCTCGCCAGAATCGAGAGAGCGAGTGATGTCTGAAAGACTCCCTTTCAATGTCAAATCATCTCTCAACCCCAAACCCTCTAACAATCTTTTGATGCCATCGGGAGAACCGTGATCGATTCCCAGCCTGTCGAAACGTTTTTTAACATCATCTTCGTACTGTGCAAAGGGGCCTAAATCTGCAACTTGAAAGTATTTCAGACACATTGCCGAACTTGTAGCACCGCAAGTGCGCCAGGGTTCAATTCCGTTATCATATTGACTGAAATACGGAACGTTATGATTGACAGCCATAATTTACCTCAAGGTAAGTGTTGTAAAGGATTGATTTAGCCTCAGACCATTTGTTTGAGCTGATATTTATACAGTAGCGAGTTGTTATTGTACGGTCGATATAGATAACCTAAGTTGTTAAAATTCAATCCAAAAACAAAAAAACTGAGGCAACCTCAGTTTAAATAAGTAAACCTCAGTAAACTTCAGGTTATACTCAAGATCCAATGAAAAATTTTTAACGTTATGAATTTTGAAGAAGGGCTGAAACTCGCAGATACGGCCGTATTTGCCAAAACAAACAGACACTTAAAAGATATAGAAGTAATAATTCTGAGGGGAGCTTGGCAAGGGCAGGAGTATCATAAGATTGCAGAGGCTTACGGATATGCTGCCGAATACCTGATGCAAGATGTTGGCCCCAAGTTATGGAAGCTGCTTTCGGAAGCTTTAGGGGAAAGAGTCAGTAAAAGAAACTTTCAAACGGCATTGGAAAGGCGATCGCACTTCCAGTCAGAGATAGCCGCACAGCCAATTGCACCAGAAATAGCGGAACAATTGGTCAACATCGAGGATTTTGGCGATGTTTCAGGAGTTACAAGCACTCCTTTATGCCAAGATTGGGGTGAAGCGCCGGAAGTCTCAAATTTTTTCGGCCGCGCCGCAGAATTAAATACCCTCAGTCAATGGGTACTCCGCGATCGCTGTCGCTTGGTGGCGCTGTTGGGTATGGGAGGTATTGGTAAAACGGCTTTGACTGCTAAACTGGGAGAACAACTTCAGGGTGAATTTGAATATCTAATTTGGCGCAGTCTCCGTCATGCACCTCCCTTACTCACAATTTTGAGTGAGTTGAATTCATTTGCCAGCAGTTCCCCAGAAACGCAACTGCCAACTACTGTAGACGAGCAAATTTCTTCCCTGCTCAAGAATTTGCGCGATCGCCGTTGTTTGCTGATCCTAGATGATTGGGAAATGATTTTGCGAAGTGGAGACATCGCTGGCTACTACCGAGACGGTTATGAAAGCTACGGTCAACTACTGCGGCGAATAGGAGAAGAACGGCATAAAAGCTGCTTATTACTCCTATCGCGAGAAAAGCCTGTAGAGGTTGCATCTTTAGCAGGCGAAACCTTACCTGTACGTGCATTACAAGTTAAAGGCTTAAAACAAACAGAGGCAAAAATGCTTTTGGCTGCCAAAGGTTTTTCTGACTCAGAAAACGGCTTAGATGAACTGATACAAATATACCGAGGTCATCCTGCTGCACTGAAAATTACTGCTACCACAATTCAAGAGTTGTTTAATGGAAATATTAGTCAATTTATGGGTCAGAGTTCCTTAGTTATTGGCGATATATTTGCCAATTTACTTAACGAACATTTTCAGCGGTTATCAGATGTAGGAAAAGCTGTGATGTACTGGCTGGCCATTGAACAGCAGCCGATTTCCTTGAGCCAATTGAAAGCAAAATTATCAGCAGCCGTTTCTAGTTCCGAATTACTAACAGTATTAGAATCCTTGGTAAGACGTTCCTTAATCGAAAAAGAGCTTTCCCCTTCTAGTGCTGAATCCAAATTCACTCTCGAACCTGTGATGATGAAATATGTTACTCAGAAACTTGTCGAACAAATATGTCAAAATGTTCGAGAAGCAATGCAAGCGCCATCCATCGAACAAATAGGTTTAATCGGAAGTCATGCTTTCGAGCGATCGCCAGAACTCAAGGACACTAAAATTACTCAGCTACACCCGATCTTAACCAAAGTTCGAGAACGCTTAGATTTAACTCGAATAAATAATTATCAAATGCAGCTAAAAGAACTTTTGTCAAAATTGCGCGAGTGTCCTTCCCCAAAGCTTCAATATGCAGAGAAAAATCTTCTCAAACTGCTAGGAGAAACTGAAATATAGAGTGGGGAGGGCGGGTTTATGTAACCGATGTGCAAGCTTTAAATCAGTTGGCGAACCCGCCCCTACAGGTTCTTAAGAGGTTCTATGATTCCAAATAACTTAATTCATCCAGGATTCATATTGCAAAATCGCTATCGAGTTATCGATCGCATTGGTGGCGGTGGCTTTGGCGAGATTTTTGAAGTAGACGATGGTGGCATTATCAAAGTATTAAAAGTTTTGAATTTAGATAACTTTAATAACCCAGATATTAAGCAAAAAGCCACCATTTTATTTCAGCGAGAAGCAGAGTTCTTAATGAGCCAAAGGCATCCTGGCATTCCTCATGTAGAAAAAGACGGATATTTTAATTGGCCTGAAGGTAGTAGCAAACCGTTACCATGTTTGGTAATGGAGAAAATACCGGGGCAAAATTTACAAGAGTGGATGTTAGCAAGAGCGAATCAACCAATAAATACAGAAACTGCGATCGACTGGTTGACACAACTCACACAAATTCTCAATTTACTGCACGATCAGCAGTATTTTCACCGAGATATTAAACCGTCCAATATCATGTTAAAGCCGGATGGGAAATTGGTATTAGTTGATTTTGGTGCGGTGCGAGAAGTAACAGAAACTTACTTGCGGCAACAAAAAGAAAATTATACGGGAACTGCGATTATTTCTGCTGGCTATACGCCAAGCGAACAAGCAGAGGGTCATGCAGTACCGCAATCTGATTTCTTTGCTTTAGGACGTACTTTTGTTTATTTACTGACAGGAAAAGTGCCGATCGATTTACCTAAAAATCCTGACAATGGTGAATTAATATGGCGAGATAAAGCAACGCAAGTTTCACCGCATCTGGCAAATTTGCTTGACCAAATGATGGCGATTTTTCCCGGAAAGCGACCGCAAACTTGCCAGGAAATATTGCAAATTTTGGCAGGGGTAAACTCGCGATCGCACTTGGAAAGCTTGGCGAAACCCTTGCCAGAAATTAATTACTCGATCGAGCGACGTAAAACGAATGCGAACGCAGATAAGCTAAGTTTTAACTGGGTAGGTAAACTAGCTCTAGCTAGCTTTTTTTTGGTAGGTGGTTGGTGGACTTTCTCACCCCAAATAGTATATTTTCTTAAGAAAGAAGGTTTTTTAAGTTACAAGAATAAACGTTTAGAGACTGCGGAAATCTCTTATAAAACAGCTCTCTTTTTTAAACCCAATGATGGTCAGACTAACTATAATTTAGGCGTCCTTCATGAAGACAAACAAGAGTACGATCGGGCTCGCGCTGCCTATCAAATTGCTGTCAATGCAGGTATTAATAAAGCTTTAAATAATTTGGCGCGGCTCGAAATTTTAGATAAACAATATGCGAAAGCTCTACCGCTGTTAGAAAAAGCTTTACCACTTGCCACAGATATTAAGACAACGTACACTATACACAAAAATTTAGGTTGGGCGCAGTTGGAGTTAGGGCGATATGAAGAGGCTAACAATAACCTGACGAAAGCGATTAATATTGCTAGCGAGCGATCTGTTGCTTACTGTTTGCAAGCTGTTCTTTTAGAACGTCAAGGCAATAAACAAGCATCTATATCTAATTGGGAAAAATGCTATAATAATTTGCAGTCGGAGTCTTCTGAAGAACAGAGATGGATACGGCAAGAATTTAGCAAAAATTTTCAAAATTTAAAGTTATAGCGTATCCCCGATAGTCCGGCAGGGGTTTAAACCCCTGCCTCAAAGCACAAGTCCTCTAAAAGAGGACTAATGAAGATTTCCAAAGTTTATGCGATCGCTTCGCTATCGCGAACAATGAAAAATAATTTAGGTCATGAAAAATAATCATCCATCCAAGCTGACACCAATCAATCTCAAAGGCAAAACATTTACTTACTTTGCTATTTTTGGGCTGACGCCTTTAATCCCGATCGTCACAGCGTCAAGAGTTGATCCGATAATTAATGGATTGCATCCTCAAGTTTCAGGTATCGATCGACGGGAAATGCTAGCGATCGACTGTGAGGATTATACTGCCGATCCTCGCGGGCCTCTTGATGTCTTAATTCCTTATATTATCAGTCCCCGACGCACTTTATTGCTGAACGATCGACCGAAGTTGCGTTGGAATAAAGTTCCCGGTGTTAATAATTATACTGTGAGTTTAGTGAAGGGCGATCGGGCAATTTGGGAAACAAAAGTTAATGGAAATGAGGTAGTGTATCCGGGAACACCACAACTGGAACCGGGATTTGTGTATTTACTGGTGGTAAAAGCAGAAAACGGTAGGACATCTGACGAGGAAAAACTGCCCGATCGAAGCTTCCGAATGCTACCAACGAAGGAAAAGCAACTGGTGAAAGGGGCGATCGAGCAAATTAACAGTCAAAAAATTGCCGAGAAAACCAAAGCTTTGCAACGTGCTTATTTTTACATCGGTTCGGATTTGAAATCTGAGGCGATCGAGACATTGGAAGCATTGGTAGCAACGGGTTTTCGAGAAGCTATTGCATATCGCAAGCTAGGCGATTTATACTGGCAAGAAGGGGTGACATTGCTGGCAGAGAGCAATTATCTAAAAGCACAGGAATTAGCTAGTGCAGCCAAAGACATCGGGGAGCAAGCACAGTTAGAGGAGGCTTTGGGGGAGTTGTACGGGGCGATCGGCGAGAAGCAAGAAGCACTTCGCTGGTTGACGCAAGCCATAAACAGTCACAAAGCTTTAGGAAATACGCCAAGAGTCAAGGAAATTGAAAGGCAGATTGCCAAACTCAAGGCAAGTTTGGCAAAACCGCAACGCTTTGCCGGAGGATTGGGGAGTTAATTTAGAGAAAATTTTGATTTTTTCCGGAGAACAGTTTTTAGAGGGAGTATGAAATTGGAAATCATGAGGTGAGAGGCAAGAAGGAAAATGAGTAATGAAAAATCTGCCAGTCAGGTAGCTGAGGAATTAGTTTCTGTACCAAACGGGTTGAGGCCTGGTGCTGGAGAAACTATTTTAATTTCTCATGTAGCAGATAGCACTCCGGACACACGACCAATCACAGAGCCTCCTAGTGTCAGACCACCCACTCCAGGTAATATAGTCGATCGTACAGGTTAGGAATTTCTTGTTCTTAAGGCAAATGACCTATTGAGGTAAACTTGTTTGGGGTTAGCTAAAAGTGAGGGAATTATCTTTGATATCAACTTTTATTTTTTGCTACCTGCTTTTGCTCGGCTCCCCCCTGTTACAAAGATCGAATGCTTTAGCGCTGGAAGTGCCAGAACAAGCACAAAATGCCCAAAATACTAAAACTGAAGCAGATAGACTGTTTCAACAGGGGAACGAGCAATTAAATAGCGGCGACCTACAAAAAGCACTGGAAACCTACCAACAAGTTTTGGAGATTAGGAGAAAAATCGGCGATCGCCCAGGTGAGGGGGAAGTTCTTCACAAAATAGGCGTTGTTTACCACTATCTCAATCAGTATCATCAAGCAGTAGAGTTTTATCAAAAAGCATTAGAAGTGCGTCGAAATTTAGGCAATCGTACTGGGGAAGCAGCTACTCTCCACAATCTTGGAGACGTATATCGATTATTAGGCGAATACCAACCAGCCCTAGAAGTTTTGCAGCAAGCTCTTGCTATTCGTCAGGAGTTTAACGATCTAACAGGAGTTGGTAACACTCTCAATCATCTTGGTGCTGTTTATCAAGAAATGGGGGATTATTATCGTGCTTTAGAGTTCTATCAAAAAGCTCTTACTATTAGTAGAGAAGAGAGAGATCGAGCTGGTGAAGGACGTGCCTTAACCAATCTGGGAATAATTTACGGAAATTTGGGGCAGTATGTTCGTGCTTTAGAGTTTTATCAGCAAGCGTTAGCGATATTTGAAATTTTAAATAATCCTACTTATAAAGCTCATATTCTCGATCGGACGGGTTCAACCTATAGCGAACTGGGTCAATACTCGCAAGCACTAAACTTATATCAACAAGCTTTAGCTACTTATCAAGCAACAAATAATAAAGGAGGCATGGCAACAACTCTTCATAACATTGGTTTAGTTTATGTTAAAATGAGTCAGTATGCCCAAGCATTAAACTTTTATCAGCAAGCTTTAATTATTAGTAAGGAGATAGGCTACATTACAGGAGTTGGAAATACTCTTAACAATTTAGGCGTAGTTTACCAGCAGTTAGGTCAGTATTCTCAAGCCATAGATGTCCTCAAACAATCATTGTCAATTTTCCAAAATCTTGGCAATCGTAAGGATCTAGGTGATACTTTGGATAGTTTAGGTACAGTTCATCAAAGAATTGGTCAATATTCCCAGGCTTTGCAATTATATCAGGAATCTTTAGCAATCCGTAAAGAAGTAGGCGATCGCCCTGGAGAAAGAATTACTCTCAGTAACATTGCTGACGTAATTTTCAAACAAAATCAACCAGAATTAGCCATAATTTTCTATAAAGAATCTGTCAACGTTACCGAATCAATTCGCAGCGAATTGCGCTCTCTACCCACCGAACAACAGCGCTCTTACACTACTACTGTCGCCGATACCTATCGCCATCTTGCCGATTTATTACTGCAACAAGACCGAGTTTTAGAAGCACAACAAGTCCTCGATTTACTCAAAATTCAAGAAATAGAAGATTATCTCCGTTCCGTTCGGGGAAACGAACAAACGGCACAAGGCATTCCCTTAACTCCTCAAGAACAGCAAATTCGCAACAGGCACAATGAAATTTTAAATAGAGAAATTCAACTAGGCAGAAAGCTTGCTGAATTAGAAAAAATTCCCGTAGCTAACCGCACGCCCCTGCAGCAACAAGAAATTGCCAATTTCAGGCAAATGCAGCAGGAAATGCGCGGCACATTCAATGAATTTATTAACTCCCCTGAAATTGTTGCTATTGTCCAACAACTCAGCCCTAATGCTAGAGTACAAACTGTGAATCTAGCTCAACTCAATACCATACGGGGAGACCTATTGCA
The DNA here is from genome assembly GCF_036705405.1 of Microcoleus sp. B13-B6. Taxonomy (NCBI): domain Bacteria; kingdom Bacillati; phylum Cyanobacteriota; class Cyanophyceae; order Oscillatoriales; family Microcoleaceae; genus Microcoleus; species Microcoleus sp. B13-B6. The sequence continues at coordinate 10,628 of NZ_JAUBUJ010000101.1, read as the reverse complement.
GCGGTTAGAAAAAAAAGCCGTATTGATTCAGCCTTTAATTTTAGAAGACCGTTTAGAATTGGTAATAACAACTGCTGACTCTCCCCCATTCCGACGTACTGTAGCAGTTAAAAAACAAGAACTCAATCAAGCAATTGTGGAATTTCGCATGGCTTTGGAAGATCCCAAATCCGATGCCAAAATCCCAGCTAAGAAACTTTATAATTGGTTAATCAAACCCGTCGAACACGATCTGACTGAAGCACAAGCTAAAAGCATTATTTATGCTCCTGATGGACAGTTGCGCTACATTCCTCTAGCAGCTTTATATGATGGTAAACAATGGTTGGGGCAGCGGTTTGCCATTAATAATATTACTGCTATGAGCCTGACAAAATTCAATGTAGAAACTGCAGCTAAACCTCGCATTTTAGCTGGTGCTTTTGCTGCGGGTCGTCATAATTTTGAACGGGGGTCTACTCGATTTGGTTTTTCTGGTTTGGAATTTGCGGGGCTAGAAGTGGAAAATTTAGCTGCGATGATGCCAGGAACTACAAAATTAATCGATCGGGAATTCAATCGTGCCACGATGATTCCGCGTTTGCCAGATTATACAATTATACATTTGGCAACTCATGCTATGTTTGTTACGGGAAAACCCGAAGATTCGTTTATTTTGCTGGGTGATGGGGGTCTAATTACCCTGCCCGATATTCAAACTTTAAACCTACTAAATGTAGACTTGGTAGTATTGAGTGCTTGCCAGACGGGGATAGGTGGTAAACTAGGTAATGGAGAAGAAATTTTAGGTTTTGGCTACCAGATACAGGAAACAGGAGCAAAAGCTGCGATCGCTTCTTTATGGAAAGTAGATGATGGCGGCACTCAAGCTTTGATGGTTGCTTTTTATACGGCGTTGCTGTCGGGAAATAAGAAGGCAGAAGCTTTGCAAAAAGCGCAAATAGCCTTAATTACAGGTGATGATTCAGTGTTGGGTCCATCGACCAATTTATCAATTTTATCTCAAACTCGCAGCGGTTTGAAACGGTCAGTGGCCAGTCGTTTGCATCATCCATACTACTGGGCACCGTTTATTCTAATTGGTAATGGTCTTTAGATAGTTGACAGTTGACAGTTGACTGTTAACTGTTGACAGTTGACAGTTGACTGTTGACTGTTGACTGTTGACTGTTGACTGTTGACTGTTGACTGTTGACAGCGAGGCTTTTAGATCGAACTGTTAATAGATTCCGGGAATTAGTTTTTTGACTTTTTGGCGGTACTCTGAATAGTCTGGATATTTTTTGGTTAACCAGGTTTCTTCTCGGTTGGCTTTGATCTCGAAAAGTATTATTAATAGTGCGCTGGCTATTAAGTGGGATATGCTCATTTGAAAAAGTGTCCAGCCGAGGGCTGCTAAAATTAAGCCGCTGTATAATGGATGCCGCACTATTCCGTAAATGCCTGTTTGGACTAATTCTCCGTCTTCTCTGGGATAGGGTAAAGGTGTCAGGTTTTTTCCTAAGTCTATCAATCCTTTGATGATGAAAATTAATCCGGTTAAGCCGAGAATACTGGCCATAAACCAGATAATATAAAGTAAGTGGGTTGATTGAATTTTTAATCCTGGCAGTTGATAAACTGGTAAGATTACAAATCCTGTGAGCAATCCTCCTTGAAGCAAAACTAAATATTCGCCACGGCTGTTGTTGCGCCAGCCTTCGCGCGTGAAGCCCCAGTCAGTTAAGATTTTCATAGTAAGACGAAGTTCGGCAACGGATTTTGTAACGGATGTAACGGATACAAGGAAGAGGGGTGGAAGGAAGAAGGAAGAGGGAAGAGGGAAGAGGGAAGAAAGAAGAAGGAAATGAACTGTTGTTTCTACTCGTTATTAGGCTCGGCTTGGTAATGCCTAACCGTCGGCTATGCCTCCAATTTTATTTTCGGAAGCGAGGCATAATTTTCGTCCATAAGTGAGGCAGAGCCTCTGGACATGGGTTCCCAGGCAGAGCCGGGGAACCAGCTAACCTACGGCGAACAGCGAACAGCGAACAGTCAACTGTCAACAATTAACAAATTTATTCTCGCCAGGGACGTGTCATTAATTCTAATTGATTGACTTCTTCTTGGCTCAAATTCCAGCCTAACGCGCCTGCATTTTCTTGGGCTTGTTTGGCGGTTTTGGCGCCGGGAATGGGGATGACTCCGTTTTGGCATATCAACCAGTTTAGGGCAACTTGGGCGGGCGTTCGATCGCGCTTTCTGCCCATTTTTCGCAGGGTAGACATGACTAATTCAATTTTTTCGAGGCCACTTTTGCTGAAGCGGGAGTCCATTTTTCTGGCTCCTGTAGGTGGTTCTTGGGCTGTGTATTTGTCGGTAAGCAATCCTTGGGCTAAGGGACTGTAAGCTAAAATTGTGACGCCCAATTCGCGGGCTGCACTCACAATTCCTTGTTTTTCTACTTGCCGCGACAGCAAGGAGTAACGGACTTGATTTGTTGCTAGGGGAACGCCTCTGGCTGCTAGTATTTTGTGGGCTTGGCGCATCTGTTCTGCTGAATAGTTGCTGACTCCTACTGCTTGAATTCTGCCTTGTTTTACTTCATCCGCTAAGGCGTTCATCAGGGTTTCTTGACTGAGTAAAAAAGTGAAGGGCCAGTGCACTTGGTAGAGGGCTATTTGTTCTACTTGCAAGCGTTTTAAGCTGGCACTCAAGGCTTCGGAAACTGATTTTCCTGTAATCCGCCAAGGTACGGGGCCGAATTTGGTGGCTATTTGCACGGGTTGGGTGGTTTTTTTGATAAACTGCCCCAGCAATTCTTCTGACAAGCCGTTACCGTAGACTTCGGCTGTGTCGAAGAAGTTGACTCCGCTGTCTAGGGATGTTTTGAATGCTGCTTCGACTTCGGCGGCGCCGTAGTTGCTGCCGTAGTTCCAAAATAGTTTGTCGCCCCAAGCCCAAGTTCCGACGCACAGGGGAATGACGGCGGGGCCGTTTTGTCCTAGGGTAATGGTTGTCACGGTTGGTAAATCCACAGTTATTGATTCTCTTTATTTTTATATGAATTTATACGAATAATCGCGATCGAGCTTCTAGCCGGGGGAGGAAAGGCGGCTGGTGGCGATATCTCAGTTACTATAAGTGCAAATGATGTGTTTATTTGAGTAGTTATGTCGATCGACCGTTTGCCAGATTCAAGATTAACAGATTCCGCGACTCCTGCTATCAAGAGAGTTACCCTGCTGACTATGTTCCGGTTGGGTTTGTTTCAGATGGGATTGGGCATGATGTCGATTTTGACCCTGGGGGTGCTCAATCGCGTGATGATTAAGGAGTTGGCGATTCCGGCTACTGTGGTGGCTGGTACGCTGGCTATGCACCAGTTTGTGGCGCCGGCTAGAGTGTGGTTCGGGCAAATGTCTGATGCTAGGCCTTTGTTTGGCCATCACCGCACGGGTTATGTGTGGATGGGCGGGGTTTTGTTTGTGATTTCTGCTTTTTTGGCGGTACAAGTGATGTGGCGCTTGGGCAGCAGTTTGGAGGCTGTGGGGTGGACTACTCCTACTTACGGCTGGGTGGGTTTGTTGGGTTTGATTTTTGCACTTTACGGTATTGCTATTTGTTCGAGTTCGACTCCTTTTGCTGCTTTGTTGGTGGATGTTTCGGATGAGGAAGATCGATCGAAGTTGGTGGGTGTGGTGTGGTCGATGCTGATGGTTGGTATTATTATCGGGGCGATTGTTAGCAGTGGTTTGCTGAAGCAAATTGATGGGGATGTGCCACGGGAAGTGTTGCAGGCTTCGATTAACGGTTTGTTTGTGAAGGTGCCGGCGCTTGTTTTGCTGTTGGTGGGGATTGCAACTTTTGGCGTTGAGAAAAAGTATTCGCGGTACAAAGCTCGATCGTCGGCAGTGAATCGAGAAGATAAAATTACTCTGGGAAGTGCGCTGCGGATTTTGACTGCTAGCCGCCAAACCGGTTTGTTTTTTACTTTCCTGCTGATTATGACAATTTGCTTGTTTATGCAGGATGCGGTTTTGGAACCTTACGGCGGGGAAATTTTTAAGATGTCGATTTCGGAAACTACGCAGTTGAATGCTATTTATGGTACTGGTGTGCTTTTTGGTTTGAGCGCAACTGGTTTTTTAATTGTGCCGCGCATTGGCAAGCAAAATACGATTAGGTTGGGCTGTTTGTCGGTGGCGACTTGTTTTGGTTTAATTATTTTATCTGGATTTACTGGTAATCCAATTGTGTTTAAGTCGGCTTTAATGTTTTTTGGTTTGGCTTCGGGAATTACGACGACTGGTGCATTGAGTTTGATGTTGGATTTGACTGCTGCAGAAACTGCTGGGACTTTTATTGGTGCTTGGGGTTTGTCGCAGGCGATGGCGCGGGGTGTGGCGACGATTAGTGGCGGTGCTATTTTGGATTTGGGCAGAAGTTTGTTTGGGGTGCCGATGTTGGCTTATGGGTTGGTTTTTGCTGTGCCTGCGGTGGGTATGATTCTGGCTGTTTGGTTGTTGGGTAGGGTGGATGTTCGGGAGTTTCAGGATAATGCTAAAAGTGCGATCGCGACTATTCTGGAAAATGACTTAGACTGATATTTTGTCAGTTGGCAGTTGGCAGTTGTCAGTTGGCAGTTGTTAGTTGTCAGTTGTTATTGCAATAACGAATAACGAATCAGGAACCAATAACCAATAACTAATGACTAATTTTTGGAATTCAATTTTAACTTTTTCTCAGACTACTGTCCAGACAGTCGGCGAGCAGTTTTTGAAAGATTTCGGTTCTGCACAAGCAGATGAGAAGGATGATGGGAGTTTGGTTACGCAGTCTGACAATTGGGCGGATGCAGAAATTAGAAATGCGATCGCATCTACTTTTCCCAGTCACGGAATTTTGAGCGAGGAAGGAGAACACGTTTTCGCAGATACGGAATGGTGTTGGGTTGTAGATCCTCTGGATGCTACGACTAATTTTGCTCGGGGAGTTCCGATTTGGGGGATTTCTTTGGGCTTATTGTATCGCGGAACTCCGGTTTTTGGCTGCGTGCATTTGCCACCAGTTAATCAATCTTTTCACGGTTTTTATGCAGGGGATTTGGCGGGCCACAACGTATTGGCAAATATGCCTCAAGGTGCGTTTTTGAACAATCGACCGATTTGTCCCACTGCTGATAAAATGAGCGGAAATCATATTTTTAATTTGTGTTCGCGGAGTGTGGGAATCGGGCCTCATCTTCCGAGTAAAATTCGGATGTTGGGCATGGCTAGTTACAATTTTTTGACTGTGGCTTCGGGTGTGGCTATGGGAGGGGTGGAAGCGACTCCGAAAATTTGGGATATTGCCGGGAGTTGGGTAATTGTGAAGGCTGCTGGTGCAGTTTGGTTGCCGCTGGAATCCCAGGGGATTTTTCCGCTGGAAGTGGGGAAGAATTACGGGAGAGTTTCTTATCCGACTTTGGTGATGAATCGGCAGGAGTTGGTGTCGGTGTTTTTGCCGTTTGTGGAGGCTTGGAAGAAGAAAAAAATGGGGTAATTTAGGTGAAGCAAAGCTATCCCGTAGGAAATCGAACAATTATTAAATAAAACTGCAGGGCAGGCGTGACGGAGGAGTCTCCCACGTCTGCCGTGCTGTTTGGAAGAAATATACCGACCGATGACCGATGGTTCAAGTATGCCTACCCTCGTCTATTTCTGCCAATCTGCGATCGGGTGGTTTTATTTTACGTCGATAGGGTGATGCGGTTTCGGTACAATTTGTGGTAATGTTTTCACGATCTATTATCTCTCGGAAATAAAATTATACCCGTTTTCAAGTAGAGGCACAAGGGTAAATAGATTTACTGCGGTGTGGGAAAAAGTAGATGAGTGGTATCTTGGCTATGCCGAAGAGTTAGCCTGGGGGAAGATACAAGAATAAACCTGGGAAGAAACTCAGAAAATTATGCGGTTGGCGATCGCACTTGATGCAGCCAGCAAAATAACAGATACTGGGATTGGGACACAACATTGCTGTGTCCCAACTCCAAAATGAATTTATTGCCTCATGCGATTAATTTCGACAGCACATTAGACAACTTAGCACCGAGATTCTCAACAGCGTCCTGCAGTTTTGCATCTTTCATCGTACCGTCAGCATTAAATGCTTCAAAAGCTTGGGGAATTGCTTTCTGATCCGGGAGCACCAATACGTTAATATTCCCCAGGATCGATCGCAAATGCACCAATCCCCGCAAACCGCCGATTCCGCCTGGGGAAGCACTCATAATTACCGCTACTTTGCCCGTAAATGCCACCAATCCCGGTTCACCCGGTGCTGGTCGCGATACCCAATCGATCGCATTTTTCAACACAGGCGTAATTGAACTGTTATACTCAGGGGAAGCTATCAAAAACCCGTCATGCGCTACCATCAATTCCTTCAATTGCCGAGCATTTTCTGGCATTCCCTCTTTGGCTTCTAAATCTTCGTCAAATAGCGGCATGGGTAAATCGCGCAAATCTAAATATGTAACTTCTGCACCCGCCGCCGTAGCCCCAGCCGCCGCAACTTTTACCAGCAGTTTGTTATAGGATGCTTCGCGGGTACTTCCGGCAAATGCAAGTATTTTTGGTCTGTTTGTCATTGATTTTTTCCTGCTTATTGTTTCCGCGTATAATTGTACTATTTCGAGTCATTCCAAACAAAGTCAGCAATGGGTTTATCTGCCGGCAAAACAGGATTGTCACTGGAATTGAGTAAAACCGATCGCATTTTTACATTCCCGACTCCCAAACGCCTCTCCACGCGACTGGGAATGCCGTAACCGTAAATAATGTGTCCTTTCCCCGCCAACACCACAACTTGATAGTCGGGGTTTGCTTGGACAAAATCTGCTATTTTTTCCGCCATAGTTTCGTCCCACAAAACTTGGGCTTGCAAGAATCTTTCAAAAGCCGTACTATTTCCCTGTGCTGTCTTTTGGTGTTGCTGGAAAACTTCTAGCAGCAGTTGCCGATATTCGGCGTTGTCAGTGCGAATTTCGGATATTGGCGGAATGTGCTTTTTTTCCTCCGCAGTGAGGCTTTCTAAACCTTGACGGGCAACTTTTCTCGTTACTTCGGATGGTGTATTTAAGGCGAGGACGGGTAGTTGATTTTCTTTGGCAAACCGCAAAATGGGGGCGTAAGATTCCCAGGGAAAGCGCCATCTGCGATCGTACTCTGTTTGCTCGACTAATTGCTCCTCAGTTAGTTTACCTGCTAAGTAGTTGTCGATCGCGCTTTGAAAGGGACGCTGAAACATTTCCATCGCGATCGCAATTTTCCGATTTTGCCGCTGCATTTCTCGGATAATCTTTAGTTGAGCTTGGTGGTCTTCCGCGCTATCGTGGGTTTCTCCCAGATACACGACTTTTGCCTTTACCAACTGTTGCAGAATCTCTTGGTTAGTGTAAGTCTGCCCAGGTTGAGGGTTCGCCGTCGTTTGGGCTGTCACTGCACTGCTGCACAGCAGAAAGATACTCAGCGACAAGGCGCATAGTTTGATGAGTTTGGTTGTTTTCATACAGATATTATGCCGTTTCTCGCAGCAGCAAGCACAGCCGAACTCTAGTATTTTAGCTGAGCAGCTAGAAAGCTCAATGCTTAATTTAACTTCATAATTCTCTGTGGTTACTTCTAAAGTTGTAAAGTTTAGTTGCAGGTACTTGCACTTCTAGAAGAAGGTGCTAAATTAATAATATGAAGCGAACAAAAAGCTTCTCTGACAGATACCACATCTAGATACCGCAGCGAAGTTCACAATAGAATCTAAGGAGTAAAACGCTGTCTAATCTCACATCTGTCTCATTAAAAACCAATAGCAGCACCCACCAACAAAGCTGATACTTCCTCAACTAATGAGAGGGGAGCAATGCAACTGAATCCGAGGATTATTGCAACTCCGCATCGAAGTTGAAAAAAGAGGAAATCACTCGGTACATATGGCTGGGTGCTGTTGTTGTTAAAGTTGTTATTAAAAGAAATTTTCGGTTTGTGATGTTTTTTTCAGTAGAGGCAGAGCCTCTAGATATGCGTTACCGGGCAGAGCCGGGTAACGAGCATAAAAGGAGAAACACTAGAAAATTAGTCGAAAATTGTTTCGTCTTCCTTTCGCCACGCGGGATCGACGATACAAATAAATATTAGCGGCTCTGTGCCACAGTTGTAAATAAACTGCTTGGCGTTTGGCGGAATGTAAACTGCATCTCCGGCTTCCACGAATTGATTTTCGTCGTCGATGTGCATCTCCCCAAGACCGCTGAGGATGTAGTAAACTTCAGAAGTTGTTAGGGAGTGCAGCGCAGAAGTTTGTCCCGGTGGCAAAGCGGCGTGGGCTAAACTGTAACGCAAATCCACAGCTTGTTTGTCTGGATGCAGCAATTCTCGCAGTTGAGTACCGTCGCCAGCAATAAACTCATCGCAGGCATTTAGCTTTTGAATTAGCATTCTTTCCCCTCTCCTGAAAATCTCTTTACCACAACTTAAGTTTAATTGAAAGAGCAAGAGATGTTAAGAAATATGTAAAGCGGCGATCGGATTTTTTAACCGTAAATTCCCGAATGCCCTCGATAATCAGGACAGTCGATCGCATCTTCAGATAAAGCTATAGTAGGCTGAACGGGACACTTGAGGTGGTAGTCGCCCGTGAAAAATACGCAGTTAGCACAAGGGATTTGGTGCATCCGCTGAGCTCGGCGCATGGAGTCGGTGACAGTACGCCCGACACTCAAACACAGCAAAAAAACTATGCCCCAGGCGGACACAAAACACAGCGGGACTAAAATAGGCTGTATTGCCTTAAGCAAAAAGTAAAGCATAGCAAGAAAATTTAGCGGTATAAGCCACACATACATTACAGTAGTGGAATTGCCGATCGATCGACCAAAAAGTTTAGAATCCTTTACAGCTCGATCGAGAAACCGGGCAATTATGGGATGATAAGGAACAGTCCTTAAATAAAATTAGAGGAAATCCGTTATGACTCTGCGATTAGGCGATACAGTTCCCAACTTTACCCAAGCTTCCTCTGAAGGCGAAATCAATTTCTACGACTGGGCTGGCGATAGCTGGGTCGTGTTGTTTTCCCACCCGAAAGACTATACTCCAGTGTGCACCACAGAACTCGGTGCAGTGGCCCGTCTAAAGTCGGAATTTGAAAAGCGGGGCGTCAAAACCATTGCCCTCAGCGTCGATGATGTGGATTCTCACATGGGCTGGATTAAAGATATTGAGGAAACTCAAAAAGTCACCCTCAATTATCCGATTTTAGCAGATGGCGATCGTAAAGTCTCCGACATTTACGACATGATCCATCCCAACTCGCTGAACAACTTAACAATCCGCACAGTTTTTGTGATTGACCCGCAAAAGAAATTGCGTTTGAGCATTACTTATCCGGCGAGCACGGGTCGGAATTTTAATGAAATTTTGCGAGTAATTGATTCCTTGCAACTTACGGACAAATACAGCGTTGCGACTCCGGTTGATTGGAAAGACGGCGACGATTGCGTCATCGTACCTTCGATTACCGACCCCGCAGAATTGGCAGAGAAATTTCCTAAAGGTTATACGCCGATTAAGCCTTATTTGCGGATGACTCCTCAGCCGAATAAATAGGTTTAGCATTCCTGGACGCAGAACCTAATTAGGTAAGGTGTGCACTGCACACCTTACCTCTATAATTCGCACGTAATATCAAATCCGTTGACATCGGAATTATTATCTCTCTCTTCTCTTTCTCTGTGTCCTCTGTGCCCTCTGTGGTTTAATCATTCCGATACAACTGGAATTTATCACACACCAGCTTGTAGCTAGGACTTGAGTCCTTAATCCTGATTTTTGAGCACTCAAGTGCTAACTACAAACAAAGAAATTGTGCAATCTTGTGTAAACACTTTAGATTGGAGGAAAGGCCAAATGCTGTCATCAACAATTGTGTTGCGAATACCGCCAAAATTGCAAATGACAGACGACGAGTTTTTCGAGTTCTGTCAAATCAATAGTGAGTTACGAATTGAACGCAACAAATCGGGAGAATTGCTAATTATGCCCCCTACTGGTTCGGAGACGGGAAACCGAGAAGGTAATATATTTGGGCCGCTGTGGGTTTGGGCAGAACAAAATGGTACTGGTTTAGCGTTTACTTCGAGTACAGGATTTACTCTGTCCACAGGTGCCCAAAAGTCGCCGGATGCTGCTTGGATAAAATTGGAAAGATGGAATGCTTTGTCACCCGAACAAAAGCAAAAATTTGCCCCTATTTGCCCGGATTTTGTAGTAGAACTCAGGTCGGCTTCTGACAATCTCAAGCCCTTGCAAGAAAAAATGCAAGAATATATGAGAGAACCCGGAGTGCAGTTAGGCTGGTTGATTGACCGAAAAAATCGCAGAGTTTATATTTACCGTCCTGGTTTGCCAGAGGAATGTTTGGAGAATCCTGCTACCGTTAGCAGCGACCCCGTTTTGCCGGGATTCATACTCAATATGAGCAAGATTTGGTAGAACTGGTAGCAATAAATATCAACTTCTTGTAAAAATTAATAATATAGCAATCCTAAATGATTCAGATAAATTTGTAGGGGTAGTGCTACCCCTACTCCCCGTGCCTACCCCCTATCT
>NZ_JAUBUJ010000100.1:0-32681 GCF_036705405.1 Microcoleus sp. B13-B6 | reverse complement strand
GAATTGTTTTGTGGAACAGGCATCTTGCCTGTTCATCAAAAGCTGATTGAAAATGGTGCAGCATCTCTCAAGAACGGGCAAGATGCCCGTTCCACAAGAGATGAATTGTTTGGTGGCACAGGAATGTTGGCTGAAGTACGCGGGGCGCAGCTATCCCCTAGGGAATCGCCCTCACTCAAGTCCAGCCACAATAAAGATTTTACATCTCTGTTAAAAACTCCGGCGACGATCGCGGCACAAGCCGAAATCCCCGAAGCAGTAAACAGCAACGCCCGACAGCTAGACGGAACTCTACAAATCAGTCAAGCGGGCAATGCTGAAGGCGTTTACGTTGCAGAGGTGAAAATTCGCTTTGTCAATTCCAGAGGCGAAGCTGTTGATAGAAAAGGGAATCCGGTTGAGGGCAGAATTTCGGAAGATTTTATCCGAGGTGAGCTCAAACTCAAGGCGGGGGATAACTACAGCCGGGAAGTTGTACGATCGGATTTACAGCAGTTGCAGCAATTGGGATTGTTTGACAAGGTTACGGTTTCGATCGAAGAAGTTGGCACGGATGTTAATGTAATCTACAACGTTCAAGAGCGATCGGCTCGCTCTTTTAGCGTGAGTGCCAGTCTTAGTGATGATGTGGGCGTTGCGGTTCCTCTTTCCTATACCGATCGAACTTTCGGCACCACCCCACAGCGGCTGGCGGTGGAACTTGAGCCCAGCCTCCGAGGTATCCAGTACGATGTCCAGTTTGTCAGCCCTTACCTTGCCGCCGAAGACCGTTTGGGATACAGTGTGAGAGCTTTTGGCGATCGCAGAATATCGGAAATTTTCAACAAAGATATTGATTTGCCCAACGGGAACCGAGTTCGGGAAATTCGGATGGGGGGAAATCTCAGGTTTACCAGACCTTTGGGCGATTGGCAATCGACTTTGGGACTTAATTATACAAACATCAGTACGCGCGATCGCAACTTAAATATTGCCCGCCGCGACGAACTCGGCAATCCTCTCACATTCAGCGGCAGCGGCGTTGACGAGTTATACACTGTTTCTTTTGGTGCGATGCTCGATCGGCGGGACAATCCCTTCAACCCTACCAGCGGCTCGATTCTCAGCCTCAGCACCGAGCAGTCGATACCTTTGGGGCGTGGTAACATTGTGAGTAACAGGCTGTTGGCGAATTATATACATTATGTACCCGCAACTTTGTTCGGCATCAGCGAGTCCGAAGCCTTGCCCGAAATGCTGGCTTTTAACTTGCAAGCGGGCACGGTAATCGGGGATTTGCCACCAACGGAAGCTTTTCGCCTCGGCGGCCGCAATTCTGTGCGGGGCTACGATAGCGGGGATATTGGCAGTGGGCGGAGTTATTTTTTAGCTTCCGGCGAATATCGGTTTCCTGTCGGCAGGGATGTCGGCGGCGTGATATTTGTTGATTTTGCGTCGGATTTGGGCACAGGAGATAGCGTGTTGGGGAAACCGGCGGTAGTCAGGGACAAACCGGGGACTGGGGCGGGTGTTGGGGTGGGTGTGAGGGTGCGATCGTCCTTTGGATTAATTCGCTTAGATATGGCGGTTAGCGACTCCGGCGACATCAAACTTATACTCGGTACAAAGCAGCGATTTTAAATTAGTCATTAGTCACGAGTTAACTGTAGGGGCGGGTTTTACCAACAATCTTTGATAACCGCAAACAATCTTGTAAACCCGCCCCCACACAACCGATAACCCAGATTAACCTGATATTCGAGCTAATCCAAAAAATGTAGATTCGGATTTGTCGTGTTCGTGGGGGCGGGTTTATTATATTGTTGGTTTCTGGCATAGATGATTGGTAAAACCCGCCCCTACAGGATGCGTGTAGATACAAGAAGCGATTTCAATTGCCAGTTGCTAAAAAAAGGTTTCAGCCTACGGTTTTAAACAGCGGGGTATCTGCTATCTCTGCTAAGAATTGGGCGACTTGTCGATCGAATAATTGAGTTTAATTTCGTTCATCAACCCCACATCCACAGTTTGTGGTAGTAATCGAAATTGAGTGAAATACAGCACCTCGGTAAGGACACAACAATGTTGTATCCCTACTGTGTTGTAGGCAATTGACAATTGCTATATTTATTTATCCTCGTAAATGCTTAACGCTTTGGTTTCTTCAGATCAACAGTTTTCGGCTTAGCCGCCGGAGTGCGCGGATAAAACTTAAACTTATTGAGCGCAGCACTTGCCGATTTAGCCACACCGCTATCTATATCTCGCAAAGCTTTTTGTAGCAGCGGAATAACTTTTTCCGACTTAATCATTGCTAGTGCTTCCACAGCAGCTTCGCGCACCTCCGGGTGAATATCTTGAGCTAATTTTCCCAAGGTTTCTATTGTTCGCTCACCTTCGGATCTCAGAGCATTAGCAGCAGCCATTTTACCTAAAGCAGACGCTGCAAACTTGCGGGTTTCTTTGTCCTGACTTTGAACACATCCCATCAACTGCGGTAGAGAATAGCTTGGTGCTTGTCTGGTAATTGGAAGCTGTTGTTCGACTTGGGGTTGATGTAAATCAGTTGATTGTGGTTCCGAAAAATCTGTGTAATTTAACTCTTCTTCAACTTCTGTTTTATTTAACTCACTTGACAGTTGCTGCCAAACTTCTTCTTGTGATAAACCTTCGGCAAATTCTGTGGAATTTAACTGACTGAACTGCTGATCGGGGACTTCTTGTTGTTGTACATTACTCTCGTACTGCTCTTGCAAAGACCTGATAGTAGCTTGCATCTGAGCTTCGTGCTCTCTCAACTGCTCGTGAGCCGCTTGCAACTGACTCTCGTATTGCTCTTGCAAAGCCTCCATATTTAACTGCATCTCAACCTCGCGGTTCTCATATTCCTCGGCAATTTGCCTCAAGCGAATTTCGTGTTCATCTTGGAGGTTTTGCAAATGTTGCTCCATCTGAGCTTGATAACTTAGATGCAATTCGTCAGCAACTCTGAGTAAATGATGTTCGTGTTCTGCTTGCAAAGATTGGATATTTTGCTGCATCCTAGCATTGTTAGCAGCTTCTAATTCCTCGGTGATTTGTCGGCGCAGCTCAGGCTCGTGTGCGCTGACAACTTGTTGGAGCTGACTGTCGCGTTCTGCCAAAACTTGTTGGAGCTGATTTTCGTATTGAGCCGCAACTTGTTTGAGCTGGTTTTCGTATTGGGTAGTAACTTGTCTGAGTAAATTGTCGTGTTCGATAGTAGCTTTTCTAAGCTGATTTTCCCGTTCTCCTTTCTGAGATTCGACAGCTTGTCGCACCCGAGACATCTGAGCTAATTCTATTTCCTCAGTAATTCTGCGAGTTTGCTGCAAGTATTCTTGTTTTTGCTTGTTTAAGCGCTTTTCCACTAACCAGTAAGCAACTGCTACCCCTGCCAAAAAACCTACGATCGCCCCTATGATACCCACAACTGAGATCCTCCCGACAAAATAGTTATGCTGGACTTTTTACATTTAACCATATAGCCTCCTGTAACCGCCCAGTAGCAACAGCCAGGCTGTCACTGCTAGCCAGTGAACCGCCACCGCAGGCCAGATAGAACCGCTTTGCAGGTATGCGAGGGAGCACGCAACTCCCAAAATTGCCGCCAGTAGCAAAAATACTGGATTCATAAAGGTCGATCGACCAACCGGGTAAAAAGTCAGCGCGTTCAGCGGGTGGTAAACTACAAAAGCCGCCAAACTCGCGCATCCCCAAAACCACAGCATTAACCCAGAAGCCTTCTCAAACGGGTGCGGCAGCATTAACACCCGGAACAATAATTCCTCGGTGATGCCCGGACTTAACAAACAGCCCATGAGCACTCCCACAATTGTACGCCGAGAGGTTTGCACGTCTACTTTTAGAAATCCCGACCAAAAACCGACGGAAAGAGCGATCAAAGTGTAAACCAGCGCGAGCATAGCTGCAACCAGCCAATCACTGAAATCGGGAATAGTTGAAAAAGCTAGGGTGACGCGGCGTATCAGGAATCCCGGCAGCACGCGCGGCGGAGCTATCCCGAAGGGAATCGTACTAAAATTTAACATAATCAAACTGATCCTTAAAATTTTGAAACAGATGTTAGCAGTAAGTTGACCCGTTTATGCAAAACCAATCATTGCCGCCCGTCAGAGTCCGCGTTTTTGTTTCGGGATTAGTTCAAGGAGTAGGCTACCGATATTCAACGAAGAATCAAGCAAAGTATTTCGGCCTCAGCGGCTGGGTAAGAAATCTCCCTGATGGCCGCGTCGAGGCTGTCTTTGAAGGAGCCAAAAAAGCTGTGGAAGGAATGATTAGTTGGTGCCGCCGCGGCCCCACCGGTGCTACGGTTAGTGAGTTGGTTTTGGAATACGAAGACCCGGAGGGCGATTCCCTTCAAGATAGCTCCGCCGCGCGTACTTTTGAGATCCGCCGATAAAACAATAAAGGGAATAATCTGCGGTTGAAACCGCTACCGTAGAAACGATGTCTGCCTTATATAAGGCAGGCTTCGCTCACGCTGACTAAAGAATGAATCGCATAAAAAGCGCGAATTTGCTATTGCCAATTTATCAATGATGAGCAAGTTGACTTAAATTAGCAAACAACTGAGCAACTTTGGTCAAATCTTTATCTCCCGGCGCTATTTCTACGCCGCTAGACAGGTCAACACCGCTGAAGTTATTGCCGAGGGAGCATCTCATATTTGCAAAAACACTTCTTTCTTCTTCCTTCTGACTCTTTTCTCCTGGCTCCTGACTCCTGACTCCTAATTCCAATTTCGAGCTTTGCTGCAAAAATGAGATGCTCCCATTCCCGATCGCACTATCAATTGCATTTAAAATATTATCGGGTGTTAAACCGCCCGCCAGCAGCCAAGGACACTGCGGTCTAAACTCTGATAACATCATCCAGTCGATCGTTTTACCAGTACCGCCCAATTGCTGTGGATGGTAAGCATCCAGCAGTAAAGTATCGACACGAACAGCATAAACAGCAGCGGTGGCTAAAGTTTCAGGAGTCTTAACTCTCAGGGCTTTGATAATTTCAATTCCCGGCAAAAACTCCCGCAGTCGATCGCAATATTCCGCTGTTTCATCTCCATGCAACTGCACCCCGCTTAAATTTGACTCTGCCGCTACTTGACAGATATTTTCTATTGTGGTGTTGGCAAAAACGCCGATGCGATCGACATTTTCCGGCAACTGCTCGACAATCAGGCGAATTGTTTCTGGGCTGACATAGCGGGGGGAAGCCGGCACGCAGATAAACCCCAAAGCCTGGGCTCCCAAGCGGGCGATCGCAATTCCTTGGTCTAATTTAGTGATTCCGCAAATTTTAACCCGCACTCCTCGTCCTCCGTTCCGAATTTGTATCAAAATATCAACGAATTGTTAACTATTAAAACAAATCTTAGTTTAATGCAAACCGCTTTTTATAATCGTGGAAATCAATTTATCTGTGAAATCAGGAGATAAGAACGTGATCAACTCATCTTTGCTGTTAGCCGTACAATCTACCGCTCCCTCAACACCGGAGTGGTCGCCACTGGTAGGACTGACAATGATTTTATGCAATTTGCTGGCGATCACGATCGGCTACTACGGCATCTCCAAGCAAAACCGAGGCAAGGGCCCAGCTTTACCCGTTGCACTCCCTGGAATGTTCAAAGGCTTCGGCGTACCAGAATTGCTGGCAACAGCCAGCTTCGGCCACTTGCTCGGAGCCGGAGTAATCTTGGGCTTGGGTAACGCCGGAGTTCTGTAAAAATCAGGGGAAAGGCAAAGGCAAGGGGTAGAAAAGATATATAGCAGCAATCCTAAATCATTTGGGAATTTCTTACTCCCTCCCCTTACCAAGGGGAGGGTTGGGGTGGGGTAAAAAGTTTACGATTCATTTAGGATTGCTATAATAGAAACTCTTTCTTGCTCTCCTTTCCCAGGAAAATTCATGCAGACAGGTTGGCGAATCGGCTCTTTATTTGGCATCCCCCTAGTTATAGATTATTCGTGGTTTATAATTTTAGCCTTAGCAACCCGCGAATACGCCAGCAGTTACCGCCTGTGGGGGCCTGCGCTCTCCTGGAGTGCGGGGTTAGCCATAGCTCTGCTCCTGTTTGCTTCCGTGCTCTTGCACGAACTCGGACACAGCTTGGCGGCGATATCGCAAGGCATTAAAGTTAATTCTATTACCTTATTCTTATTTGGCGGAGTAGCTTCGATCGACTCGGAATCAAAAACTCCCGGTCAAGCTTTTCAAGTAGCTATTGCCGGCCCTCTAGTCAGCTTTGCGCTGTTTTTAATCCTCGGTTTGGGTTCTCAAGTTCTTCCCCCGCAAAGTTTGCTAGCAATTGTCACCGAAAGGGTAGCGCTAATCAATCTCGTTTTGGGATTATTTAACTTAATTCCCGGTCTGCCTTTGGATGGAGGACAAGTTTTAAAATCAGCTATTTGGAAAATCACCGGCTCTCGATTTGCCGGCGTTCGCTGGGCGGCAAAAACAGGACAAGTTTTAGGCTGGCTGGCTGTTGCTTTGGGTCTGAGTTTATGCTTTTTAGCGCGCGAGTACGGCGGCTTGTGGATTGCGCTGATCGGCTGGTTTGGCATTCGCAATGCCACTGCTTATAGCAGATTGACTTCGCTGCAAGAAGCCCTGCTCAAAATTAAAGCCAGCGATGCGATGAGCCGCGAGTTTAGAGTTGTAGATGCAGATTTGACTCTGCGAGAATTTGCCGATCGATATTTGTTAGAAGTCAATCCGTTTCCATTTTACATTGCTGCGACCAACGGCCGGGATTTGGGCTTAGTGTCGATCGACGATATCCGCTTCACAGAACGCAGTCAATGGCAAGTTCAGACTTTGCACAACATTTTGAAACCCCTGGGAAAAACCCTCACAGTCTCGGAAAAAGCATCCCTCGCAGAAGTAATTAACAGCATGGAAGCCCGTCAACTCCCCCGAATCATCGTCCTCTCACCGATTGGTTCAGTAGCGGGGACGATCGATCGGGGCGACGTGGTTAAAGTTTTAGCAAAATACCTCAAACCCCAGATTTCAATGGCCGACATCAAGCGCAGCAAAGAAGAAAACAGCTATCCTCAAGGATTGCAGTTAAGTGCGATCGCCAAAACCGCACAAGAAAACTAGAAATTGGGCATCGGTAAGGGGCATCAGCGATCGGTTAAGATGTAGCAAACTTTGTCAATGAGGGTTGAAGCAAAAAATTTTATGCCCAAATTCTTTAATAGAATTTATCATAAATTGGCGGAGAGACGTTGGAAAAACTTAACTCATTCCTTCCCCTTCCCTGACTTGCAACCTCTGATTATTACCTGCATTGCCGTGACGGGAACTCTATTGGGAGTGCGGCATTTAGGCTGGTTGCAGCCATTGGAATTAAATGCTTTCGACGTGATGGTGCAGTTGCGATCAGATCCGGGTCCTGACCCCAGGTTGCTGATAGTGACAATCACAGAACAGGACATTCATGCTTTTAAGAAATGGCCAATTTCCGATGGCGTTTTAGCAAAAGCGATCGCCGAAATAGCGCGTTTTGAACCCACAGCTATTGGCATAGATATAATTCGCGACATTCCCTACGAACCGGGGAATGCAGAATTAGTAGCTCAATTGAAAAACCCCAAAGTATTTCCCATTACCTTCATCGGCAAGTCAAAGTACGATCGAGTGGCACCTCCTCCTAACATACCAGATGAGCGGGTAGCATTTAACGACTTAGTAGTCGATCCAGACGGTATAGTGCGCCGCAATTTGATTTCTGTTGGCGATGGTAAAAAAACGTTTTTTTCATTGTCCAGTACGCTAGCTTTTGCATATTTTGACAGCAAAAAAGTCCCCTATAAAACCATAGAAAACGATGTTTTCGTGGTAGATAAAACGGTATTTTCAAAACTGCGCTCTCACTCAGGAGGTTATCAGAACATTGATGCCAAAGGTTATCAAATATTGCTCGATTACCGCTCTGGGAAAAATATAGCAGAGAGCGTGACACTAACTGAAGTTTTGGATGGCAAAGTTGACCCCAAACTGGTCACAGATAAAATAGTCTTGATCGGGGTTACAGCCCCTACTGTAAAAGATATTTTTTCTACGCCTTACAGCGCTAGTAAAAACGGTAATATCCTGACCCCTGGGGTATTAATTCACGCAACGGCCACCAGCCAATTTCTCAGCGCAATTTTAGACGGCAAAGGGATATTTTGGTATTGGGACGAATGGCAAGAAATGCTGTGGCTCGCTGTTTGGAGTGCAGTGGGCGGCTGTTTAGCTTGGCGGCTAGAAGAATCGCTGAGTTTGATGGGAAGTACGATCGCAGCTTTCGGCTCATTATTCGGATTCACCTTTTTCCTATTCACTCAACAGGGATGGATACCTTTAATTGCCCCAGCCCTGGCACTTTTAATCACCGCAGGAGTCACAATCACCTATAAATACGAGCAGTCGAAGCAACAGCAAGGGATTGTGATGAAATTATTAGGACAACAAACTTCACCCGCGATCGCAAATGCCCTGTGGAAAGAGCGCGTCCATCTGCTCGAATCTGGCTTATTGCCAGGGCAAAAACTTACTGCTACCATCATACTGACCGACTTGCAAGGTTTTAGTACAATCTCCGAAAAACTACCGCCAGAAGTAGTAATGAGTTGGTTAAATGAGTATTTATCAGCAATGGCCCAAGAAGTCCAAGCACATCAAGGCGTGATTAATAAATTTACCGGAGATGGAATGCTGGCAGTATTTGGCGTACCTATTCCCCGCACCACTCCCGAAGAAATTACCGAAGATGCTCGCCTCGCCGTATCTTGCGCTCTAGCCATCAGTTCCCGCTTGCCCGAAATGAATCAAAATTGGCTCACACGCGGTTTGCCGACCGCAAAAATGCGAGTAGGAATCTTTACAGGGCCTGTGATGGTGGGTAGTCTGGGAGGCGCAACCCGTTTAGAATATGGAGTGATCGGCGACAGCGTAAATATTGCCTCTCGGCTGGAAAGCTGCGAAAAGGATCGGCAAGAGGACACTTGCCGGATATTGATTGCAGAAGAAACCTTTCTGCATCTGGCAGGGAAATTTGAAGTAGAATCTTGGGGAGCTTTACCGTTAAAAGGCAGGGAACAAAAAGTTAATGTCTACCGCATTTTGGGAATTAAAAAGTAATAAAAAGACAGAATCTCTCCCTAAAAACTCATGAAAAAGATGAAAAAAAATACTAAGTTTCTCATCCACCTGACATCAATTGCAGCGGTAGTATCGATCGCCATACTCAACATTTCCCAACTTGCCGTTTTGGGACGGCCACAAATAAACATAGAGAACGGGCCAGACAATACTCAATCGGGAGGGCCGCGCTTCGTTCCGCCCCGTGATGAAGATAATCTGTCACCAGGGGCTCCAGCGAAATCGACGCGCGGACCAGGTAAATGCGATATCGGTAAGATAAAGCTAACAGCCTTGATACCAGAAAATAAAATCGGACGGACTGTTTCGGAATATCCTCTATTCTTTTTCTACTTGCCTCAAACAGAGGCGGAATTAGCCGAATTTGTTCTGAAAGATGAAAACGGGAAGCCGATTTATCAAACAACCCTAAAAACTAACAATTCATCAGGGGTTATCGGTGTTAGTATCCCTGCAAATAAAAATGTGCCGCCTTTGCAATTAGGCAAAAAGTACCCTTGGTCTATTTCATTGATTTGCGACGCTATAGACAGATCCGCAGATGTGTTGGAAGAAGGTTTTGTGCGCCGAGTTGAACTCAGTGCAGATATCCGCAGTCAATTAGATCAGGCAGATCCGCGCCAGAAAACCTTTATTTATGCTCAGAATGGGATTTGGCAAGATGCTCTCAGCACTCTAGTTGCCGCTCGTCGCGCTAATCCTAATGATGCAGAATTAACTGCTGATTGGGAAAGCTTGCTGGATTCTGTGAAATTGGGCGAAATTGCCAAAGAGCCGATCGTTCAAATTGAGCCCCCCTCGCAGCCATAGTTTATTGCATAGCAGGGGGTGACCAGAAACCGGGTTCGATCGACGAAAAAACTTCTTTGTCGCCCGCAGATTCGCTAAAAAACCCGGTTTCTAGGAGTCGGAGTTCGCAAGTCCTGTATTGCCAGCCTTTCCTCTTCTGAAAGAGGCTACTCTTTCAAATCAATTTCAAAACTTAGAATATCGAGCGAGAGGCGACAGCGTAAATATTGCCTCTCGGTTGGAAAGCTGCGAACAGGATCGGCAAAAGGACACTTGCCCGATATTGATTGCAGAAGAAACTTTACTGCATCTGGCAGGGAAATTGGAAGTAGAATCTTGGGGAGCTTTACCGTTAAAAGACAGAGAACAAAAAGTTAATGTCTACGGCATTTTGGGAATGAAAAAAAAGTAAATAAACAGCATCTATCCCTAAACCTTCATGAAGCCAATAAAAAAAACTACTAAGTTTATCATCCACCTGACATCAATGGCAGCGGTAGTATCGATCGCCACACTCAACATTTCCCAACTTGCCGTTTTGGGACGGCCGGATCTAAACACAGGTGACGGGCCAGACGATCCTCAACCGGCAGGGCCGCGCTTCGGTGATGAACCCCCGCAAATAAACCCACCGGCCAAGCCACCCAACACTCAACCGGCAGGGCCGCGCTTCGGTGATGGACTGCAGCCTCCAAGCACAGATGGCAAGCCATCCACTGAATCGGGAGGGCCGGGCTTCAACGAGTCGCCCCCCACTCAACCGGGACGCCCTGTGCGCGGTGGCGGCTGCGCGAGCATTAGTCAGCTAGGTCTCACAGCCTTAGTGCCTAAAAATAAGATCGGACGGACTGTTTCGGACTATCCAACGTTCTTTTTCTACTTGCCTCAAACAGAGGCGCAATCAGCCGAATTTATCCTACAAGATGAAAGCGGCAAGCCGATTTATAAACAGGATGTCACAATTAGCAATTTATCAGGAGTGATCGGCGTTAGTATCCCTGCTGACAAAAATGTGCCACCCTTGGAAGTAGGCAAAAGTTACACTTGGAATTTGACAGTGATTTGCGACGCTCAAGACCGATCGAGCGATCAGATCGAAAGCGGTACTGTAGTGCGAGTTGAACTCAGTGCAGATATCCGCAGTCAATTAGAGCAGGCAGATCCGCGCCAGAAAACCTTTATTTATGCTAAAAATGGGATTTGGCAAGATGCCCTCAGCACCCTAGCTGCGGCTCGACGCGCTAATCCTAATGATGCAGAATTAACTGCTGATTGGGAAAGCTTGCTGGATTCTGTGAAATTGGGCGAAATTGCCAAAGAGCCGATCGTTCAAACTCAGCCACAGCCATAAGCTGTACTGCATATAAATTTAACTTTTTTGGTAACGTTAGAGCAACGGGCTAGAAGAGTTTTAATAAAAAGAAGTGTACAAGTTTTTAACTTGTATCAGTAACAGCCAAGATGGCTGTTCTACAATAAAAATTCTTTCTTGTGGAACGGCCATCTTGGCTGTTCCCAAAAGGCGGTATACCCCACAATAATTATTCCAAAAATCTCTTGTGGAACGGCCATCTTGGCTGTTCCCAAAAGGTGGCATTAAACCCCGCCCCCAAATATGCAGGTTAAATGTGAAACAGCTTATTACTTGTTAATTCCAAAATATCCTGCCATTCCAGATCCGAAAGTGGCTGCACCTCCAAATCAATCTCAAAACAGCGACAAGCCGCCGCACTCAAAACATCAATTACAGTGGCAATCAAATCATCTCCCCCTTCAGATAGAGGTAATTGCACAGGAATTAATTCCTCCCCAAAAACTTGAGAAAACAATTTAACATCCGGCTGCAAACGCATAGAACCATGCTGCAAAATAGCATCGCCCCTGCGTAATTGAGCGCTACCAATTAACTTGTAGCCATCAGGCGCAACTAAATCCGCACCCGTCGCAGTACCAAAACAATTCGGATTGTGAATATAACCCCTTCCAGCTTCCCCGTATTGCAAATCCAAACCCATCGCCCTCCAACCCTCAATCAAAAACTTGCAAATAGTCTGATAAGCTTTCATACGGCTGCTTCCAAATCCCGACGCCACAACGGCATAAGTTAAATCCCCTTGGTGGAGCACGGCGCGCCCGCCGCTGGGCCTCCTCACCAACTCCACAGGCATTCCCTGCCAAGACAACTGCTGCCAAAACTCCGGCCACCTGCGCTGGTGGTAGCCCAAGGAAATCGTCGCCGGTTGCCAAGTGTAAAATCGCAGAGTTGGCGGATGTTTGCCCGCTAGATGCTGTTCCAGGAGCCATTGGTCGATCGCCATCTGCACCCTACCAGACGCCGACAACAGTGGAATTAAACGCCAAACAGAATTAGCCATCAGTCGCGAGTCCTTAGTTTCTACTCAATAATTCGCAGAATGTTTTAAAATTAGTAACAGTTTTTTGGGCCTGTCTTCTAAGTTGGTGCAAGTTTCACGCCAGCCGGTGCTTTAGAAATAAATAGAAAAAATAATCGCAGAACCATGAGCAACAGTGTAATTGTCATTAACGACGAAAAATTTGAAACAGAAGTCCTGAAAGCAGAGCAACCAGTGCTTGCCTATTTTTGGGCTACTTGGTGCGGGCCTTGCAAACTGATCGCGCCTTCGATAGACTGGGTGGCGGCCAACTACAGCGATCGGCTGAAAGTGGTTAAAATGGAAATTGACCCCAATCCTAATACTGTCAAGCAGTATAAAGTAGAAGGAGTCCCAGCTCTCAGGCTGTTTAAAAATGCCGAAGTAGTGCTTTCTCACGAGGGAGCTATTACTAAACAAACTTTGGTCGGTTTGCTCGACGCTCACTTATAAAGTTTGGAAATGACTCGGGAGTTTCCAACTCCCAACTTAAGCTGTGTTGCATCTAGATTGCCTATGGTATTAGAGAGGGAGAGGGGGAGAAGAGGAGAGGGGGAGAGGATTTGATGATTGTTGATCGGGACTCGAAATATGCAATTTAAATGAACAACAGCTTACAACTATAGAAATCGCAAATATTTTTTTAACATCTCTCTTTTATCCTCCATATTCCTCTCTGGCTCTGCGCCCTCTGCGCTCTCTGCGGTTACTAAAAAAAATCCCAAAGTCAATAAAAAGGCCCTATAAAAAATAATTTAGCTCAGATAAAAACATTCCTTAAAATTCCACAAAACTATAGAAAATATGCAATTTGCTAAACGTTTAGAACCACTGCAATTTAATGTATTTGCCGATATGGATCGGGCAAAAGCTCAAGCTAGAGCAGCGGGGCAAAATGTGATTGACTTGTCTCTGGGTTCTTCGGATTTGCCGGCGGCGGCTCATATTACAGATGCGATCGCACATTCTCTGTCCGACACCAGCACCCACGGCTATTTGCTATTTAACGGCACAAGAGATTTTCGGGAAGCAGCAGCTATTTGGTACGAGCAAAAATTTGGGATTGCAGTCAATCCAGAAACAGAAGTGCTGCCGTTAATTGGTTCCCAAGAAGGCACAGCGCATATGCCTTTAGCTGTACTCAACCCTGGAGATTTTGCTTTGCTGCTCGATCCGGGCTATCCTTCCCACGCGGGCGGTGTGCATTTGGCGGGCGGTCAAATTTATCCGATGCCGATATTAGCAGAAAATGCCTTTTTGCCGATATTTGAAGATATTCCGACAGCAGTGCTTGCTCAGTCGAAGATGATGGTTTTGAGCTATCCTCACAATCCTACAACTGCGATCGCCCCGGTTGCTTTTTTTGAGAAAGCTGTCGCTTTTTGTCGAGAACATCGGCTGGTTTTAGTTCACGATTTCCCTTATGTGGATTTGGTTTTTGACGATTCCGTAGGGGCGGTGCCCCCGTGCCCGCCCTCTGGGATCGAGGAAAACCGCAAATTGATGGCACCGTCAATATTTCAGGCGGATCGAGATAAGAGTGTGGCGATCGAGTTTTTTACACTATCCAAATCCTACAGTATGGGAGGTTTTCGAGTCGGATATGCGATCGGCAATTCCGAACTAATTGCAGCGCTGCGACAGGTAAAAGCCGCAGTGGACTTCAACCAATACCGAGGGATTTTGAACGGAGCGATCTCCGCTTTAACAGGCCCTCAAGATACCGTCAGAACCAGCGTAGAAACCTTCAGAAAACGGCGGGATGCCTTTGTAAACGCGCTACAGGGCATCGGCTGGCAAGTACCCGTACCCCCTGCCACCATGTACGTCTGGGCGAAACTGCCGGAACCTTGGGCCCAAGATTCCGTGAAATTTTGCACTCAGCTAGTACAGAGTACAGGAGTCGCAGCTTCCCCCGGTGCCGGTTTCGGGAAATCAGGAGAAGGCTACGTGCGATTTGCCTTAGTCGAGTCGCCAGCAATTTTGGAAGCAGCAGTTAGAAAAATTGCTGAGTTTCTAAATTGAGTACACCCCTACGGCGAGCGCCGTAGGGACACGGCGCCGTGTCCGAGGCGTGTCAACTTAAGCTTTTAGTCCGCCAGTCCTCCAGCTCACCAGGCACTCTTCGCCAGGGAATGAATTCCACGGGGCTTATAGCTAAAGTCCTATCAAAGAGGACTCAAAAACTCATTAGTCGTCTTCAGACGACTTTAGCTTTGAGGCAGGGGTTTCAACCCCTGTCGGACTATCGGTTGCACGTTAAGTTGACACCTATGGGCACGGCGCTTTCCCTACAGGGGTTAAAACCCCTGCGGGACTGGGGTTTTGACGTTTTTGGGCACACGATGAAGGGCACCCCGTCTAAGTGCTTACCCGTAGCTCAAGAGGGATGCAATTGCTAAAATAGTGTGATTTCTACCTAAAGGACTAGATATTTGCACGCAGTATCTGTCAGAATCTTTTTTAAGAAATGTTAACGTGAGACATCTTGGGAATTACCAGTTCCGCTCACCCACTCTAAAAATCCTTGAAGTGAATTCTGTCGGGGTAGCGATTGTTCCGTAGCGGCGATCGCACACCCGAAAAAGACCACACTGCCCAAAATAGCAATCAGCGGAAAAGGCTTACCCAGCCCAAAGTCCCGCTGAAGCCGAGCTAACGGCCTGCTCTCGCGCCTGAGCATCTTTCCTACCGTCAGTTGTTTGAGACTAAAAGGATCGCGCACAAAATGACCGCTCCAGCTAATTACCATATGAGAATGGCAGTGGGGACAAGTGAATAGTCCACTGACCATCCCGACTGGGCCTACGACGCTGGAACGGTTGCAGATCGGGCAAGTGACAGAATGAGTGTTATAGGTGGGAGCGTTCATAACTGTTTTTCTTGAGTAAAAAAAACTAACAAGTAATTGGTAGCCTGTGTTAACGCTTAAGGTATAGACCTTGAGAGGCACTTTTCCTTAATTCCTAGTTTACCGCTCCAATCGGGTCGATCGGAGCTCAATGCTTGGGAAAACCTTCAAATTGCCAATCCCGCAGCGAGTGCAAGTCTGGAGCACAGGTGAGATTATATTGCAAGGGAGTTACGGTTATTCTGTTGTCGCGAATAGCTTGTACGTCTGTAGGAATATCATGCGGCACCGCCGAATCGGCGATTTCTTCTACATCTTCTAACAATTCGCCAGCCAGCCAATAATAAGTTTTGCCGCGCGGATCAGTGCGCTTTTGAAATATGTCGAAATAGCGGCGAATGCCTTGACGGGCGATCGCAACTCCGGTAATTTCTGCTTGTGTGACTGCCGGTATGTTGACATTCAACAGCATCGGTTTGGCCATTGGCTGTTTTTCCAACTGTGCCAGCAAGGTGACAGCGAAATCCACCGCCGGCCCAAATTCCTGCGAAGTAAAGCTCGCGAGGCTGAAAGCAATGCTGGGAATACCTTCCATAATTCCTTCCATTGCTGCCGAAACCGTACCCGAACAGATGATATCCGTGCCTAAATTGGGCCCGTGGTTGATACCGGAAAGAACAAAATCCGGCGGTTTGTCAAGTAAAGCCCACAAAGCAAGTTTCACGCAGTCGGCGGGAGTACCCGAACAGGCCCAAGCTTGGACTCCTGGCTCAAAAATAGATTCGACAATTTCGGCGCGGATGGGTTGGTGCAAGGTAAGGCCGTGGCCGGTAGCGGAGCGCTCTCTGTCGGGACAAACTACACTCACATCGTGGCCAGCGGCGGCGAGAGCGTTGGCGAGGCTGCGGATGCCTTGTGCAAAGATGCCGTCGTCGTTGCTAATTAAAAGTTTCATTGAAATTTTTATAGGCCTTATAACAATCTTAAACTAGATTCAACTAGGGCGATCGCTCTAACATCGAATTACTTATTAAAAATTCTCCGTAACTGCCGAAAATCTAAAATCTAAAATCTAAAATCTAAAATCAACAAGGCTGTAGAGCCAAAATTGCGCTAAACTCAACTTGGCCCAAAACTGCCATCAATCTAAAATCTAAAATCTAAAATCTAAAATCAACAAGGCTGTAGAGCCAAAATTGCGCTAAACTCAACTTGGCCCAAAACTGCCATCAATCTAAAATCTAAAATCTAAAATCTAAAATCTAAAATCAACAAGGCTGTAGAGCCAAAATTGCGCTAAACTCAACTTAGCCCAAAACTGCCATCAATCTAAAATCTAAAATCTAAAATCTAAAATCAAAATGACTGTCCAGCTAAGCGACATTGAAACTCAACTAGAAGCCCTCGGTCAAGAGTCCAAAAGTGCGATCGCCAGTGCCAATACCCTCGAACAACTCGAACAGTTGCGCCTCGGCTACCTCGGCAAAAAAGGCCAACTCTCTCAAATTTTAGGCATGATGGGCAAACTGTCGCCAGACCAGCGGCCCAAAGTAGGTGCGATCGCCAATACAGTCAAAGAAGCCCTGCAAGCCGACTTAGAAGACAAGCGCGCCGCCCTCCAAACCGCCCAAATCCAAGCCAAATTAGCCTCAGAAACCATCGATGTCACCATGCCGGGGATTTGCCGCCCCCAAGGCCGCGTTCACCCCTTAAACGCCGTCATAGACCGCGCTCTCGATATCTTTGTCGGCCTCGGATACACCGTCGCCAACGGCCCGGAAATGGAAACTGATTATTACAACTTCGAGGCGCTGAACACCCCGCCAGACCACCCGGCGCGGGATATGCAAGATACATTTTACCTACCAGGCGGCGACTTGCTGCGGACTCAGACATCATCAGTGCAAATTCGCTACATGGAACAGCACAAACCGCCGATTCGGATTGTCTCTCCCGGCCGCGTTTACCGCCGCGATACTGTCGATGCTACTCACGCAGCAGTCTTCCACCAAATTGAGCTTTTAGCAATTGATGAAGGTCTGACATTTACGGACTTGAAAGGCACAATTAAAGAGTTTTTGCGGCAAATGTTCGGGCAAGATTTGCCGATTCGTTTCCGCACGAGTTACTTTCCGTTTACAGAACCTTCTGCTGAAGTTGATTTGCAGTGGAACGGCAAATGGCTGGAAGTTTTGGGCTGCGGAACGGTCGATCCGAATGTTCTTAAAGGAGTGGGTTTAGACCCAGAAAAATATACTGGGTTTGCGGCCGGTTTTGGGGTCGAGCGGTTCGCAATGGTACTTTATGAAATCGACGACATTCGCAGGGTTTATGCTAGCGACTTGCGCTTTTTGCGGCAATTTTAAAGCATGGTTGGGGGTCGTTTCTACAAACCCTCTAGAGATTTTGTTTAAGCTACATCAATTTTGCAGTTTCAAGTAAGCAGACAAGAGCGACAAAACCATAAGATATGGTGGGCGGGTGAGTGCAAGTAACTCTTGCTATCCGACATCTTTCAGGTCAAAACCCGCCCCCTCACATCAGTTTATTCATGCCGGCTTAAATAAGTAGACAAGGGATTTGCACTTACCTACTTATTTATTTTCTAATTGCTAAAAACATCCTTGATGCTGTCAACAGCGCGCTCTACAGCATTCTTGGTATTATCTACTGCTTCCTGAGTCCGAGCTGAATCTTCCGATGCTCTTTTCTCAATTGTGGCTGCATCTTTCTTAGCTTTGCGCTCTACGACACTACCATCCTCCGATGCTCGATCGACTTTAGCAGCATTTGTCTTGGCAGTTTCCTTAACTTTATCTTCTGTATCTCGGATGAAGTTCTTGGCTCGTCCAGCATCTTTGCTGGCTTTTTCTTGCACCGTATCGCCCGCATCTGCTGCTGCGATCGAGTTTACAGCAGGAAATGCCATTGCTGCGGTGTTCGAGAAGAACGCACCAGACCACACGAAGGCCATCGCTGACACGCAAAGCACAGTTGCAGCCATCCAGCGCCCGACAGTCGAAAGCAGTTGCGTAAAAGAATTCAGTTTCATACAATACACAATCAGATATGACATTCTATTTCTACTCGATCAGAGCGATCGGCTGAACCGTTCTCTAGAGAGAGGTTATCCGCCAACCAACGGTTAAAAAATTTCCCTCTTTTGATAGATGGACGCAAGGAATGTCAGTCAATTTTAGATTTTAGATTTTAGATTTTAGATTTTAGATTTGACTCCCCAGCCACCATTTGGAATCTTGAACTTTGGTGAGTAGATTGTAGATTTTAGATTAAAGATTAAACAATTGATATCAAATCTGTTAGGTTCGGAATTATTCATAAATCTCTTATTACCTGCGTAAATGGGCGTCAATCCCTTGTCATCTGCGGTTCGAGAAATTTTCTTTTTTTTGACCGTAGATGAGGGCCGATAAACACAGATTAACGCAGATGAGTTCACAACCGGAGCGCAGAGCCGCGCGATTAAGTAGGTAGGCGGGAAAAATTATCTTTATGCAACTAAGGAGCGTGGATTAAATAACTTCGTAGGTTGGGCGGAGTGGAACGAACCCTCCGTTTCACTCCGCCCAAAATTTTCGCTACAATTTTCCACGGGCCCAAGCGTAAGCTGCTACGCATCTAAATTGAATACAGAGACGGGCTCTCCTGCCCGTCCCACAAGAATTGTAGAAAAATTGACTGTCAAATTAGAGGCACAACAGCTTATTGATACATATTTTGCCACTCATCTACTTATTTAGGAATAGGTTGTTCCCGAAATTGTGCGGGGGATATCAACATATCATACTTATAATGACTAATCACAATTTAGTAAAAAAGTCAATACAGTTTCATCAATTCCCTTTAGTTTCAAAGGCTTATATTTAACAATGCGATTTTCCTCAACATAATCTGCAACCGCCGCCGAAATTAGCACCGTGTTTGGTTCCGTCACCTCTTGCAAGCGGGCGGCAATATTCACGCTCGGCCCGATCGCAGTATAATCCGATCGATCGGGGCCGCCAAACATCCCCACCACCGCAGTACCCTGGTGAATTCCGCAGCGAAACCGCACCGGAGGGACGCCATTTTCCCCAACAATTCCCTGCTCCAACCAGCCCTTGTTAAGCTCCTTGAGAGCTCCCAGCATTTGCCCCGCAGCAGCCACAGCGCGGCGTACTTGCTCATTAGGCGTTAATTCCTCCGGCGCGCCAAAGAAAGCCATTACCGCATCTCCAACAAACTTGTCCACCGTACCGCCACTGTCAAAAATAGCCTTAGTCATCGCCGCCAAATATTCATTCAACAGCTCAGCTACCCGGCGCGATCGCAGCGTATTTGCCATTTGAGTAAAACCGACAATATCGCTAAACAAAATAGTAATCAATCGCGGTTCCGGGCGCAAATCCAAGGCCAAATCTCCAGCCGCTGCAGCCTTCACCATCGCCGGCGGCAAAAATCGGCGCAGCACCGACTCAGTTAAATAACTGTTCAACTGCTGCACTCGGCGCTCGTTTTGTTTGAGGGCGATCAAATTCCGCACTTCCGCCAACAATTCTCGATCGTTAAAAGGCTTGGACAAATAAGCATCCGCACCCCGTTCTACTCCTTCAATTCGAGTATCTTCGTCGGCTTTAGCAGTCAGCAAAATTGCCGGAGTTCCCTGCAATTCCTCATCTTCTCGAATCATCTTAATCAAATCCAAGCCTGAAATCAAAGGCATCATCAAATCAGTTATAATTAAATTAGGGCGACGTTTTTTAGCCACGGCAAATCCTTCTTCTCCGTTGCGGGCGAGCAAAACTGCAAAGCCGGAATCTCGCAGAATGGCCGAGACATAAAAGCGCAAATCTGGATTGTCGTCCACCACCAAAACCGTTCCCACTGCTGTTTCTGATCTGACAGGTTGGATCGGCTCAAAGTTATGATTTTCGGCCTCATTTTCCGACAAATCCGCTTCCACATCGGCCAGTTCCACCGCAGCTTTCGATGAGTGAAACTCCGCAGGTATTTCTAGTACCTGTTCCGGGGGCAAGTGAGTCGAACCAAAGTGCAGCCAAACGGTAAAAGTAGTACCTTCGCCGTAAACTGACTCAACTGAAATTTGACCGCCGTGGAGTTCGACTAATTCTTTGACAAGTGCCAAACCTAAACCGCTGCCTTCGTAGGAACGACTAGCTGAACCTTCGGCTTGGTGAAAGCGCTCGAATAAATAGGGAATTTGTTCGGTGCGAATGCCGATCCCCGTGTCTTTTACTTGCAACAAGCAGTGAGCGCCCGCTGATTCAACTTTCAGGGTGATAGTTCCGCCTTCTGGGGTGAATTTAACAGCATTTGATAGCAGGTTGTAAATAACTTTGTCAAATCTTTCCAAGTCCAAATAAAGTAAAGGACATTCTTGCAGTTGGGTAATTAAGTGCAGTCCTTTTTTCTCGCAGTAGGCGCGGAACGACTCTGCGGTAGAGTAACAGAAACCGACTAAATCGCAGGGGCGGAAACTCGGCTGCATCCGTCCGGCATCGAGCCGCTGCAAGTCCAGCAGTTGATTTACCAAGCGCAGGAGGCGGCGGGAATTACGCAAAGCGATTACGGCTTGTTCGTAGGGTAAGTCTTCTTTACGCCTGCAAGCTGATTCCAGAGGGCCGATAGTTAGAGTTAGAGGGGTGCGGAACTCGTGGGAGATATTTTGGAAAAATTCGGTTTTGAGCCGATCGGCTTCCAGAAGCCGTTCTGCCTGCTGTCTGGTAGTCTGGTAGAGGCGCGACTGCTGCACGGCTAGAGCAGCTTGAGTTGCGACTATTTGGGCCAGGTCAATATCTGAGATGTTCCAGCGGCGGATGCTGTGATTTTGGCGCAGCGAAATGCTGCCGATGATTTTGCCTTCTGAGAGCAAGGGAACGACTAACAGGGCGCGGGCTGGCGATCGCACTTGCAGTTCTGTAACATTTAACTCGGGGTGTTCGTCGAGATCTTCGATCGCCACCGGTTCTTTTGATACCATAACTTGCAACAACAGCGGATTGCCCCGAATCGGCACCAAAGACTGTGGCAAAGAAGGATGGGCAAAAACCCAGGCGCGAGTGTTAGCAGCAGCATCACCAGAAGCCGTGTCGTAGCCCAGAGAGTTCGCAACTATCTCTGGATTGTCAATAAAACCCTGTTCTACAGCCACGGTATCCCTATCTGTGTCGTATAGCCCCACGCATTGGACGTATTCATCATCTTCTGTCCACAGAGATAGGGCGCAGCCGTCAACTTGCAAAGCTTGGCCGAGTTGTTGAGTAATGGCTGCAAAAATATTTTGGGGATCGAGACTCGATCGAATTGCCGTAGTAATAGTATTGACTAAGGCCTCGCGCTTTGCCAGCGCCCGCACCTGTTCGTAAGCCCGGGCTTGAGAAAGCGCCAAAGCCGCTTGGTCTGCCACGGTAATTACCAACTGTACCTCGTGGTCTTGCCACTGACGCCGTCGATCAAACTGGTGCAGCGCCAAGACTGCCATCAGTTCGATTTTGTAAAATAGCGGTACGATCAAGCTCGATCGAATATTCGCAGCTTCGTAAGCCTGCTTTCGCTGTTGATTATCCCAGTTTAAAACTCGATCGTCAGTTTGGGCATCTTGAATCACCTCCACATCCAGAGTTTCCCAAACCAAATCCGGCAGCAAATCCGGGGAGAGTTCGGCCGCAGAAGCATCTGGGGGCGTGACTTCCTCATCGCCCCCCAACCCTTTAGTTTCTGCCTTCTGGTAAACGAACCACTCATCGGCCACCCGGCCGTCTTGGAACGGCCGCAGCAGACAGCAACTCACCTCAAACATCTGCCCGACACTTTCCACAATTCTTTGCAGCATTTGCTGGTAATTGGGAGCCGATCGGATAGTATTGGTAACGGCATAAAGCAGCGATTCTTGGCTCAAAGCACGGCGCAGTTCATTGGTGCGCGTTTTCAGAAGATTGTGAGTCTCAACAGCTTGACTGACAAGATTTATCAGCTCTTGAGCATCCCAAGGCTTGGTAACGTATTTGAATACTTTGCCAGCGTTAATAGCTTCAACTAAATCTTCAACATCCGTATAGCCAGTTAAAATAATTCGGATCACGTCGGGGTACTGAGCCGCCGTCAAGCTGAGAAACTCCGTACCGCTCATTTTTGGCATTCGCTGGTCGGAGATAATCACTGCTACTTCTCCCTCTTTTGCCAAAATTTCGAGAGCAGCGGGGCCAGATTCGGCTCTGAGCACTTTGTAGTCTCGATGAAAGGTGCGGTAAAGCAAGTCGAGGTTATCCGGTTCGTCATCGACGATCAGAATTTTTAGCTTAGGATTTTCTTGGGAATTCATGCACCGTTCTCCTGTGCCCCGGGGCTGTGCGATTTAATAAGTCTGATCAAAGGAAGAATTCGCCGATTTAAATTGCTGAAGTCATACCATTTTCGATTTTCGATTTTCGATTTTCGATTGCGAATGACTGATGACATAAGGATTGGTATTTTGCCTAGAGTGCCATTATTTTGGGAAAATGGTATCACAATCATTCGTGGATATGAAGTTGTTGTGAGTAGGCCGAGGCAAGCATCAACCTTGATTTTTGATGTCTGGGTTTTCAATTCGGAATTCTTCTGAGCCACAGTTATCTGTCGTGCACCCCAATTTTATTATTTAATGATATTCATATAAACTCGTCTCCCGATAAGTTTTTTTCACCCCTTACCTTTATGCAGCAGGAGAGCAAACACACATCTGGCCCTTTTAACGGGAGCATCTCAATGAAAGCAGCCCAGCTAGAAATTGGAGTTTTGAGGCAGGAGTTTTGAGGGAGGAGGCAGGAGGGAAGAGGAAGAAGGAAGGAGCCAGAAGAAGTGTTTTTACAAATATGAGATGCTCCCATTTTAACTGCCGTCTCGATATCTCCGAATACATAGGAATAACCGTCCTGATTGTGAGTTGATTGGCCAAATTTATGTTTGCTCCTGGCTCCTGGGAATATTTTATTTGGTATGTGAAAGCTGCCCGCAGCAAGATACAATAGACAACCAACATCTTCCCCTGTGTTTTTTTCCCACAAGTAACAGCAACTTTAACAGTCAGCCAAGGATAGCGACCACCATCCGGCGCCGAGCCCCTGACTGATATTCGGGGGTGGCCCACAGACCACAGAGGTGTCTGTGGGAGTGACGCAATTGCTGTACCATTTTAGTTAGACTTGCACTTTTTTCCCGATCTCGGCATTTTTTGTGCCTCCTGCAGACCAACGCCCAAGCCAATTACTGCGGCGAAACACCGCAAGATCGAGCATCCATCTGTTAATCTTAGCTAGGGATGTACTCTGTGGAAACCGATCGGTCGATTTTAGATTTTAGATTTTAGATTTTAGATTTACTCCACAGATGAATCGGGGAGCTTGAACTAGGGTCTAAAATTTTGATCTGTCCCCGACGAGTGTCGGTGGCTGGTATCGGTTTTTGGGCCGGGTGAATCAGCTCGATCGAGGTTTTGAAGGTTAGCCCCCAGTAACTAATTTGCTTACTTTTACTAACGTATGCTACTATTGGCTACATGGCATACGTCCCACTCAGAAAAGCGGTTGAATTTCTGGGCTTGCATCCACACACCCTAAGAAAATATGCAGATGAAGGGAAAATCAAAAGCATCAAAAACGAAGCAGGGCAACGACTCTACGATGTCGAGTCCTACCAGCGTGGTGCAACTAGAACTACCTTTATTTGCTACTGTCGCGTCAGTTCTCCCAAGCAGCGAGACGACCTCGCTCGACAAGTTGACGACCTGCGACAGCAATACCCCAACGCCGAAATCATCCAAGATATCGGGTCGGGGCTTAATTTTAAACGGAAAGGACTGCAAGCCCTACTGGTCAGATTTATGCGCGGCGAACAGCTCACGGTTGTTGTTGCCTGTCGTGACAGATTGTGCAGGTTCGGATTTGAACTATTCGAGTTTATGGCCGGGCAAAACGGTGGACAAATCTTGGTTCTCGACCGAACTGTTTACTGCCCAGAAACCGAACTCACAAGCGATCTTCTTGCCATCCTTCACGTCTTCAGTTGCAGAATGCACGGACTCAGGAGTTACAGCAAGAAAATCAAGGAAGATCCGGCTATTCCTAAATCCTGAACAGAAAGTGCTGCTCAAACAGTGGTTTGGGGTGAGTCGTTTTGTTTACAACACGACTATCAAATACCTGCAAGAACCAGGCACAAAAGCTAGCTGGATGACAATCAAAACTGGAATACTCAACAGTTTGCCAGAATGGGCAAAGCCTGTACCTTTCCAAATCAAATCGATTGCCATCAAAGACGCTTGCTCAACTGTCAAAGCAGCTAAGCAGGGTTTCAAGAAAGACGGGCAAATCCGTAAATGCAAATTTCGCAGTAGAAAAGACACCAAGCAATCTATCTATGTGCCGAAGTCAGCCATAAAAGAATGCGGCGTCTATCATTCGATTCTAGGCAAGTGTCAATTGACAGAATCCTTGCCTGCAAATTTCAGTGATGGTAGGTTGACTCTCGCTTATGGTGAGTATTACATAGTTGTCTCTGAAGAAGTGCCACAAGTCAAGACCGATAAACAAGGTCGGCTGGTTGCCTTAGATCCCGGTGTCCGCACGTTCATGACATTTTTCTCTGAAGATTCTTACGGCTGGTTAGGAAAAGATTCTAATTTGCACATCCAGAAATTGTGTTTTCGGTTGGACAAATTGGTGTCAAAAATCCCTAAATCTCCTAGTCGGCAAAAAAGAAGATTTAAGAAAGCAGCCAGCAGGCTTCGTTGCAAAATCAAGAATTTGGTCAAAGAGTTACATCACAAAATAGCTAAGTTTTTAGTCTATAATTTTGATGTGATTGTGCTGCCAACTTTTGAAAGTTCTCAAATGGTGTCTAAGTCGCGCCGTAAGTTGAGAAACAAAACGGTGCGACAAATGCTAAGCCTAAGCCATTACGAGTTCAAAACTTTTCTTAAATGGAAAGCTTGGGAAAAGTCTAAACTTGTGATTGATTGCAACGAAGCTTACACGTCGAAAACTGTGTCGTGGACTGGCGAAATTGTCAAAAATCTAGGTGGCGCTAGGACTATTACGTCCGCAGCTACTGGGTTGAAGATGGATCGGGATCTAAATGGTGCTCGCGGGATTTTGCTGCGGGCATTGGTTGACACGCCTTTGTTGAGAGATTCTCTTAACTTATATATTTGTTAGCATTTGTTAGCAAAAAAGTGTCGGTCTCACTCGCGCGCAGCAGAGTATCGAACCGACGGGGCCAACCCCTGGAGACTGTTTCCAGGCATCCAAATTTAAATTGGACGTTGGAAAAGTACCCAGTAGCTCAACAGGCAAGATCGGTTCGATCGGGGACGGGCGATGGATAGCCCAGAACTGCTGAAAGCTGGGGTGCCAAGCCGGGGGGCGGCGGGGAACATCCGACGCGCGATCGAGCCCGGTGTTAGTATGGTCAGTCGTTGAGTTTTTCAACTACCGCTTGACGGATAAATTATATTCGATCGGGTATTTCCCTAAGCAGAGAGCGGTAGGATTCCGGGAACCTGACGTTAAAACCTTTGTAATTGTTTTTAATACCTTGCCCGCTAAGCTGTCGCGCATTTAATTTGTAAGCTACTGTTTACTTAAACTCTTGTGATGCCGGCCGAAAGCCAGGGATCAAGCTTCAATTTAAAGGGCAAATAGCTTATCCACAAATCTACTATTAGGGGATGAGTTCTATTTTTTCATAACTAGAATATTAAATGCTAAAAATTTTCCATTTACCTCAAATACTACTTAAAGTCAACACAAAAATATGTAATTTAATCTGGCTAATAAACTATGCCTATAAGTTACGTTATAAGATCAGTATAACATCAGTGATTATTCTAAGAGGGTAGCTTAGAAACCCGCGTAAAAAAAATCATATAGTGGCCTGGCATTGTGAATCCTTCATTTTTTTCCTCACCATCTCACCAACAACAAACTCCTGGACTTTCTGGTTTTTCGATCCGGGTGGCTGCGCCCAACGACTTAACGCAGCTAGCTGATATTTTAGCCATGAGCTTTCACTCCCGCGAGGGGTTTGTAGAATGGGTGTATCCAGTGTTGCGTTTGGGCATTTACGAAGATTTAAAAAATCGACTGCGTTCTAAGGCAGAACATTACATTTGTCTGGTTGCTGAGCTAGTCTCGCGCGAGGAGGGAACGCAGAATTATCGATCGCACCGAGCTCAGCGCATAACAGGAACAGTAGAAATGGCTCTACGTTCTCGCTTTCCTTGGCAAATCCCTAATTCTGACTATCCTTATTTGTCGAATTTAGCCGTTCACCCGGAGTACCGGCGGCAGGGGGTTGCTCAACAATTGCTCAGCAACTGCGAGGAGACAGCCAAAGAATGGGGATTTTCTGAGATTTACCTCCACGTTCTGGAAAATAATCACCCAGCGCGACAGTTGTACTATCAAGCCGGCTATCGCTTGCAACAGGTGGATTGGAATTGGACTGGTTGGCTGTTCGGCCAGCCGCGCCGCCTGTTTTTACGCAAACAGATTTCGCTCTCCTAAGCTAAGTATTTGAATTGATCGTGGGGAATTGGGGCTTCGCCAAGAAAAAGGAAAAAATAGCTCTTCTTTCCTTCTATTGTGAATCAATGGAATGGGAATGGGGAATTATTGATGAATTTTAGTTTGCTCTTAAGCCCGATCGCACAACCCACTAAAATTAGTTTGATCGAGCGTAAGGATTCAGGTCTTTGATTGGGGAATAAGAGAAGGCATCAAAAAGTCACAAGAATGGGCAGATATAGCATCACGGAAAAAAGCCATTGCGCTTTTACCCTGAAACCGACAAGTCTGAATCACAGATAACAAATCAGCGGTTTGTTCAAACCGAGACATTGACCGGGAACCCCCAGATACCTTACGTTTAGTCACAGCTAATCTCAGAGAACGTTCTGCTAAATTATTATCAGGAGGAATGTCGGGATGGTCTAAAAAGTACCACCATTGATCTGCTTTCTCACGTAACGAGCGCAGTAACAGTCCAGCAGCATGACCAACATGACCTTGCCAAGTATTTAACAATTCTGCCAATCTCGTCTTAAAGTCCCTCGCCCAAGTCTGATAATCAATCTCTTGGGGGTGTTCCCGCCCTAGGCGATGTTGTCGAAATGCCTCATCAATTAATTCCAAAAATGCAGAAGCGACGACAGTGTTGTTACCGTGGCCCATTTGCAGAACTTTCTTAAAATGTCGCCGTAGATGGGCTAAACATTTTTGTTGCGCTCCCACAATCACACCGTTATATACGCTAAAATCATCGGAACTCAACACAGAGCGCAAATTCATGCCCCAGCATTGTCTCTAATTCGGCTCTACTGCGAGTGTCTGCGGCATGAAACAGGCAAAAATCTTGACCTGTGGCTGTCGGTCAACCATTCTTTGACTCCCTTCACACACCGGGGGTGTTTCATCCACATGGACGTTGCCTTGTAATGGTACCCATTTCCATAAAGCTTCAACGGCGGGTTTGACAGCATCAGCTACCCGCGCATTTGTCGCTTGTCCTGGACCTATCCCTAGGTCGATTCCACCTAGTTCGCGCAGGAACTCTTGTTGTTTTTCATAGGATAGGTGTCCATAATTACCCAACCAGCTTAATAATGCTTGTAGGTCAATACTTAAGTCAAGTCAAGGAACTATCCCGGATGCTGGTGCACCCATCACCATTGCTCCGCATTCATTGCATTGACATTTGACTCGTTGATATTCTACCACTTCAATTGGTAAGGCTGGCTTTACACGCTACCTGCTGCTTGCTATAACCAATCGGATCACTTAATTCTCTACTACCACAATGCTCACAAGATTCAGGAGTGCTGATTTGATATCTATCTACTCGCCCAAACCCTTTTCGGGTTTTGCCGATATGTCCCGGCTGTCCTCCTGCTTTGCGTTTTGGTTGGGACTGTGACTCTGACTCTGACTCTTTTGAGTTGTCAAAAGCGGCTGTCTCTGATTTCTGTATCAGATCGCTCGATGGTGGTTTTGATGATGTTTTACTATTACTGGGCTGTCTCTCTTGGAGCTTTTCGAGCTTTTGTTGTAATTTTTCAATCAGCTTCTGTTGGGTGAGCACAATTTTGACCAGCTCCTGGTGGCTCAACTGGTCAACCATTTCTAATTTTAGTGCTGCTGATAACTCTGACTTTTCGCTCATCTGACTACATTACCATATTGTTCGGCTCTCTGCGGAACTATTTTTACCTGAATCCTTACGATCGAGCGATTAAAAGGGCGGGTTTTTGAGATTGTCAATTATTGGCAGATATTTTTCGTGAACCCGCCCCTACCGTATTAGGCGTAATCGACCGGACATGATATTATATCAAATGCGGTAGCCTCGTCGGGCGTAAAATCCCGTCAATAATCACGGACGCTGCAACAGGAATTAATCGAATTAATCTGCGTTAATCTGTGTTTATCTGCCCACATCTGCGGTTTTTTTTAAAAAAATCTCGAACCGCAGATGACAAGGGATTGACGCAGATTCACGCCGATAATAAGAGATTTATGAATAATCCCGATGCTAACAGATTTAATATTATACCAAATCAGGCTTGAATACACCTTTATTTTTTAGCATTTGAGAGAGGAACAAAAGGCAACTTTGACATACTCCCCAGCTATCAAGGCGAGGGGATTCTAAACCCGGACTAAAATAAATAGTCTCCCAAGTTTAGGCTTAGCACTTCATTGTCCGATACTACCGAAGTAGTTTTACTCAAACTCTGTGCTCGTTTAGAGTCGTGGCGATACCCCATCCCGACTTTTTCTATATTTTTAGCGGCGTTCAAATCTCGATCGTGTTTAGCTCCGCAGTTTAAGCACAGGATTGAGCGCACAGAGAGGTCTAGTTTTCCCCATCTAAACCCGCACTCTGAGCAAGTTTGAGAGGTCGGCTCCCAGCGAGAAATTACTTTAAATTCTCTGCCGTATTTCTCAGACTTGCCCTCACAAAGCGTCCTAAATTCTCCCCATCCTTGCTGACTTATTGCCCTTGACAATCTCCGATTTTTAACCAGACCTGCTACGTTCAAATCTTCTAGGATAATGGTTTGGTTTTCACTCACCAACTTAGTAGATAGTTTGTGCAGAAAATCCTTTCGACTATCAGCAATCTGGTTGTGTAGCTTGGCAATTTTAAGCCTAGTTTTATCCCGAGGTTTTGAGGTCTGGACTTGACGGGATAGCTGGCGCTGTAGTCTGCGAATTTTACGATCTAGCACTTTGTAGCTTGGACTTTGTGCGGTTGTACCATCACTCATTGCAGCGAAGGTTTTTATGCCCAAATCTACACCGATGCTTTGGTTTTTAGCCTCGGTCTGGATGGGGGAAACTTCTACAACAAAGCTTAGAGAATATCGGTTTGTACAGTCCTTGATTATCGTAACAGAGCTAGGATTGGATGGTAATTTTCTAGACCAAACGGGAAATACGTCCCCTATTTTTGCCAGATAAACCTCATTACCTCTCAATACAAAACCGTTGCGCGTTAACCTGGCCGATTGGCTGTTTGTCTTTTTCTTGAACTTAGGATAGCCGACTTTTTTTCCTTTTCTTTTTCCTGTGCAGGACTTGAAGAAATTGCTAAACGCCGCCTCTAAATCTGAGACAGATTGTTGTAAAGGAATAGCTGAAACTTCTCCCAACCATTCTCTTTCTGGTGTCTTTTTAGCTAAAGTTAAAACTAATTTTTGCAATTCGGCAGAACTAGGTTTTCTGTCTGACTGTTTGCAAAGTCTTAGAGCATCATTCCAGACTACCCGCACACAGCCAAACAATTTAGCTAAGCTAATTTTTTGTTCAATTGTCGGATAGAATCTGTATTGATACCGCCCTTTCATTTCCCCTCCTTTGTGTTCTTAATTTACTATACCATAGTATACTAAGCAATAAGCAATCAGGAAGATTGGGAAATTAATTTCAAGGCGGTTGAAACCGCGCCCGACTTCATCCCCATATCTGAAGCTAGGGGCTTTCGTCTCGTTCTTCCGGTAAGAACGATGTCAAGGGCAGAGTGCTACAAAGTTTTTAACCCGGATTGAGTATTGTGAGGAACGCCACAGAAGTTCGGATCTGCTGTGGCGTTTTGTTCGCCAGAACAGGAGACTTTCGCCGCCAATTCTAGAGCTCAGAGAGATTTGGTAGGAAATCCGAGGAGCCGATCGCCCCGTTAACCCCAACCAGATTAGCTAAAACCCGATCGGTTCCTGCTACGCGCAGCAACGTACCGTTCGGAGTGGCGCTAAATTGCAACTGCTGGAAACTCAGCCCGTCGCTCAAAACAAACTTATCGACGGCTACCTCGAAGTTAATGACAGTATCAGTGCCGCCATCAGCACTCAACACATATCGATCGAACCCAATACCTCCAATCAAAGTATCCTCGCCCAAGTCGCCAAACAGCCAGTCATCTCCAGCGCCCCCATTGAGAAGGTCGTTATCTTTACCACCAATCAGAGTATCGCTGCCAGCATCTCCGTTGATAGTATCTTGGCCTTCATTGCCGTAGAGCAAGTCATCGCCGTCACCGCCGTTGATGCAGTCTTGCTGGTCGTTTGCGCCCACCGAGACAGCCCGGTTATCAGCACGATCGCCATAAATGGTATCGTTGCCCTCGCCACCGCAGAGTTCATCGCTACCGTAACCGCCGTAAATCAAGTCGTCACCCAGATCTCCGTGTATGAGGTCGTTAGCTTTGCCGGCGTAAATCAAGTCGTTATCTTCACCGCCACTGATGGTATCGTCACCCTCATCGCCGAACAGCACATCAGCACCGATGCCACCAAAAAGCAAGTCTTGGCCACCAACATCTTGAACTCGACTTCGAGCACCGCCGTACATGGTATCGTCGCCGCTGTCGCCGACAAGGGTATCAGAGCCGAGTTCGCCCCAAGTCAGGTCATTATCTTTGCCACCCCAAACACAATCATTGCCTTTACCTGCTTGCACGGTATCATTACCGTGGCCGCCGCCGATGATGTCGTTGCCGCTGTCGCTAAAGATTAAGTCTTGTTCGCCGAGATCCCCGATGGACTGGGAACTGCCACTGTCGCCGAGCAGAGTATCGGCTCCTTCGCCGCCGTAGAGGGTATCGGAGCCTAATTGACCGTAGAGCAGGTCATTGCCTTTGCCTCCGTAAGCGGGATCGTTATCTTTGCCTGCAACCAGCGTATCGTTGTCTTGTTGGCCGTTGAGGAAGTCGTTACCGAAGCCTCCGTACAGCAAGTCGCGTCCCTCGGAGTCGGTGGCCCTTTGGTCGGGGATGCCCCCAAACAAGCTGTCGGAGCCGATGCCACCAAACAAGGTATCGTTCGCGAGTTCGCCCCAAATTAGGTCATTTTCTTTACCTCCAAGGGCAATATCGCCACCTTTGCCGGTATGGATGATATCGTCGCCCTCGTTGCCATTAATCAGGTCTGCACCGTTGCCTCCAAAGAGCAAATCGCGAGCCTCGTCAGGACTCTGGGAGTTGTTCTGCCCGTTGTCTCCCAAAATCGTATCGGCACCTAGATCTCCAAACAGAGTGTCAGAGTCTAAGTCGCCGGCAACCCAGTCATTCTGTTTGCCTCCGTAAACACTATCGTTGCCCTCGCCTCCGTCAACAATATCGGTGTCAATGCCACCAAAAACCCTGTCATTGTCTTCGTTGCCGTAAATTTCGTCCGCGCCGTCTTCACCTAAAAGCAGGTCGTTGCCTCCAAAACCGACGATTTTTTGGTTGCCTTTGGTGTCTGCGATGAAGCCATCGCCGTCGGTTCCTTTGGTGGTTTGTCCCTCGGAAAATTGTGAAATAGGCCGGACAAATCCAACTGCAGGTGGTTGCTGCGGGGGCGCAAAGTTAATTCCCGGTTTTTCCATAATGGGCCCACACAAACAGTCGGTATCTGTTTCCCCGATCGGATTTGAGACTATGGGCGATGCCGGCGTTGGTGTGGGAGTAGACGCCCCCGACCGCAAGATAGCCACGACAGTAGCGACAGCGGGACTGGTGGCACCGCTGTTGTCTGTGGCGCTGTAGGTGAAATTGGTTCCTGTAAAGTTGCCAGTTGTGAAGAAAAATAGTTGCTGCAACTGTGCGGGAGTGAGGACTTGACCTGCTGTGACTGGTACACCACCGTTGGCCGGATCTCCTAAATACAGGACGGCTTGATCTGCTGGAGGCAGGGTGTTGATGGTGTAAGAGACGATCGACCCGTCGGGGTCGCTTCCTCCCAATCCTGTGACTAACTGGCTGCTATTGGGGGCGAGGCTGGAGTTGGCATTGTTGGCTAATGGCGGTTGGTTGTCAGTTGGAAGTATGGCCGCGACAGTAGCGGTAGCGGGACTGGTGGCGCCGCTGTTGTCTGTGGCGCTGTAGGTGAAATTGGCTCCTGTAAAGTTGCCTGTGGCTTGCAAAAATAGTTGCTG
>NZ_JAUBUJ010000099.1:0-32849 GCF_036705405.1 Microcoleus sp. B13-B6 | reverse complement strand
TCTCCCTCTCCCCCACTCCCACTCTCCCACTCTCCCCCACTCCCACTCCCCCACTCTCCCCCACTCCCACTCCCCCCGAAATCTCCCCCTCCCCGACTCTCCCAGTCCCCAACCCGCAAAGGCCGACAATCCGGGTAGACTTAGAACGCTTAACTGAATTGGTGAATTTAGTCGGGGAATTAGTCATCAACCGTACAAATTTAGAACTTCAAGAATCCGAACTGCGCGGCGAAGTCAAGCGCATCCGCCGCAATATCGTAGATTTGAACCAATTCGGCGGCCAGTTGCGAGAAGAATACGACAGACTGAGCTTTGCAGAGTGGAGAGGGGGAAACGGGAACTCTGGATTGGGAAAACTTGCAGCAGCAGAAACAGAATTCCCCATGATTGCTAACGGCAAATCCTCTCCGCTTCATGCTCACTTCGATATCTTAGAGATGGATCGTTATACAGAGTTCCACTCGACAGCCGCAGAAGTCATCGAAACTGCCCAAGCAATTTCTCAATCCGCCACCAAATTAGACACCTTAGCCATGAAATTCGAGCGCAGTACCGACCAACTGCGTCGCATTACCGAACAACTACGCAGTCGCGTCATGCAGTTGCGAGTCGTGAGTTTCAGTCGCGCCGTCGATCACTTGCCCAGAGCCCTCCGAGAGATGTGTCTCACATACGATAAGGATGTCAACCTGCTGCTAGTGGGAAGAGATACCAAAATTGACGAAAGTTTGCTCGATGCTTTGCGCGACCCCTTAATACACTTAGTGAGAAACGCTTTCGACCACGGCATCGAAATGCCCGAAGTTCGGAAAGCAAGCGGCAAGCCGGCCAGCGGTCAAATAGAAATAGAAGCCCGCCACCAAGGCGGCCAAACTATTATTACTGTCGCCGATGATGGCAAAGGCATTGACCCGGAAATGATTCGCCGTAAAATTGTCACAAAGGGTTTGGCTACGGAGGAACAAGCTCAAGAATTTTCCATTGCCGAACTCTACGATTTTCTGTTTTGGGCGGGTTTCAGCACTACTGAAGGGGTCAGCGACCTTTCGGGGCGGGGAGTCGGGCTCGACGTGGTGCGAACAAATTTGCGGACTGTGCGGGGAACTGTGAAGGTAGACTCTCGCCTGGGAAAAGGTACGAGTTTTATTATTAAACTGCCACTGCTGTTGTCGATTACTGATGCTTTGATGGTGAAAACCGATCACAATAAAATAGCAGTGCCGCTTGATGCAGTCGAGGAAATTCTGCACATTAAAGCCTCGGAAGTTCACATTGCCGGCAATCAGCCGATGCTGTGGTGGCGGGAGGAATTTATTCGTTTGGTGAGAATGCAA
The DNA here is from genome assembly GCF_036705405.1 of Microcoleus sp. B13-B6. Classification (NCBI taxonomy): domain Bacteria; kingdom Bacillati; phylum Cyanobacteriota; class Cyanophyceae; order Oscillatoriales; family Microcoleaceae; genus Microcoleus; species Microcoleus sp. B13-B6. The sequence goes on along the minus strand of NZ_JAUBUJ010000099.1, from coordinate 31,515 downwards.
GATTTGCTCGAATACAGCGTCGTCGGGCCGGATGCCCCCTCTCCTGACCCTTTGACCCAAGAGGAAATTCCCGTCCTGGTTTTGGCTTCTACCGAAGGAATGCTGGCGGTGGCAGTGGAACGGCTGATCGGTCAGCAGGAAATAGTGGTTAAACCTTTGCCGCCGCCTCTATCCAAGCCTCGCGGCGTTTTGGGGACTACGATTTTGGGGGACGGGCGCGTGGTGAATATTCTGGATGTGGACGATTTGGTGGGCCAACCTGTGGTAAATAGTTCGATCGCCGCTATCTCCGGTAAAGTGCAGGAGATACCGGCGAGTTCGAGTCAGTCACCGCAGATTTTGGTAGTGGATGATTCCTATACAATTCGCCAGTTGCTGTCTCTGACGCTGACTCGTGCTCGCTACCGGGTGGTACAGGCTAAAGACGGCCTGGATGCCCTGGAAAAGTTGCAAAATGGTCTTGATTGCAGTTTGGCGATCGTGGATATTGAAATGCCCCGGATGGATGGATTTGAATTGTTGCGATCGATCAGATCGACCGAACGGTTTGCTAAGATTCCCGTAGCTATGCTGACATCCCGTAGCGGGGCAAAACATCGGCAAATGGCAATGGAATTAGGCGCCAATCAATACTTCACCAAACCTTACAGCGAAGCCCAACTTTTACAAGCTATCCCCAAATTAATCCACCACTCAATAATTTAATCCACAATCTCAAATTTCCAATCAAATAATCCCTAATCTCAAACAAAACTTAGGCAAAAAGTAATTGCACCCGCGAATAATAGTGGGAACTACGCACCCGACTCACCTACTAAAATCGAATAATCTAAAATCTAATACCAATTTTGTATGAGGCTGCATATATCTCGATCCCCCCTAGCCCCCCTTAATAAGGGGGGGACAAGATTCTTCTCAAAGTCAACCCCTACTCCCCAACAATCAGGGGGATTTAGGGGGATCGAGATATGATGTGCAACTTCACATTAAATTGGTATAAAATCCAATAATCTTCAATCCAATAATCGTCAATCTAAAATCTAAAATCTAAAATCTAAAATCGAATGACTCACGCCAATTACAATCGCCGATTTCGGAGCAAGAAACAAGCCACTGTTAGAATTGCCCCTAAAAAAATGGTTTCCTTTGAACTAGGAAATATTTACTATGCTGTTCCTATTGAGCGTGTGGAACGCATTGTTAAAAACTTTAATGTCTACGGTATTTTACCTAACGGTAATAGTTTACTGCGGCATCAAGAAGAACTGATTACCATAATTAATTTATCCACAATATTTCCCAGCAGTCCGAGCATTGCTGACTGCAAATACCTGATTATTTGTACCTTAAATAAAAGCGATCGGTTGGGGATTCCCCTTCCTAATATGCCAAAAATTTTGGAAATTACCGAAGAAAGCTTCTGCGAGATTCCAGAATTGTACCGTCAACAGCAACTGCCTCCGGTAATAGAAAAGTTAATTCGCGCACATGATGGTTCCGAAGTTTTTTATCTGAATTTCGATCTATTTAGCGAAATGTAGAGGGTTCACTTTTCGAGGTATCATACCATATAAATGGTATTTTGGCAAACAAAAAGTTAGAGATTTATGAAAAAACTCACAATAATGTCGATCGCCCTAGTAATTTTTGCAGCAACTCTCGATTTGCCGAAGGTGGGGCTGCAACTAAGTGCGATCGGGCAAATAGAAACACCCCAACCCATCCCAACACCCCAACCCATCCCAACACCCCAAACAATCCCAACACCCCAACCAATCCCAACACCCCAACCACAAACACCTCAACCCATCCAAACACCCCAACAAATCCAAACACCCCCAATCCAAACACCCCAACCAAAACCAGCCGACCCCAAAAACCTCGGCTACGTCTCCCCAGAATTTGCCGAAAATTTCTCCCAGCAACAAATCGACCAAATCAACGCCAACGTCGAAACGCTGCTGCTAACTCAAAGCTGCTCCCGCTGCGACCTCCGAGCCGTAAAATTAGTTAACATTAACTTAAAAAATCCCATCCTTACAGGAGCAGATTTATCAGATGCCAACCTCAGCGGTAGTCGCTTCGAGATCTCAGATTTTGTCAACACCAATCTAGCTCGCACAAACTTAAGCGGAGCCGAATTAGTAGGAGCGAGAATCAGCAACGCTAACCTCAGAAAAGCTAACTTGACAAAGACAAATCTAGACGGTGCAGACCTGCGATTTTCCGACTTGAGAGATGCCAATCTTTCCGAGGCCAACCTCCGCAATGCTAATATAGATGGCGCTAGTATCGATCGAGCAAGTATGGCCGGCACCACAATGCCCGACGGCAGAAAAAATAATTAATAATAGAGGTAGTCTTATGTCGCCGATTAAACAACGCCTTCTCGAAGCGATCGAACGGACTCCTGAGCCACTTTTAGAGCAAACGCTGGCATTTCTGGAATTTTTGACCAGTCGGACACAATCCGCGATCGCCCCAGACTTCGACTCAGATTTTGACTCAGATACCGACTCCAACGAGCAAATCCTCGCCGATCTGAAAGCCTCCCTCCACCAAGCCAAAGCGGGACAAACCTTTCCCATATCGGAACTCTGGGACGGTATCAATGTCTGATATGTCAGTCCAAGTCACATTCACGGTACTTTTCAAACGTCGCCTCAAAGGACTCGCTAAAAAGTATCGCCAAATTCAAACCGATATTCAGCCAGTCCTTGATGAGCTTATCCAAGGAAACTTCATAGGAAACCAGATTACAGGGACTCAATACACCGTTTACAAAGTCCGGGCTAAAAACAGTGATTCCCAAGTTGGTAAGAGCGGCGGTTATCGCTTGATTTATCAAGTTGAATCACCGACTCAAGTTGTTTTACACCTGATTTACTCGAAATCAGAACAAGCAAATGTCTCCGCCGAGGAAATCCAAACTGCGATCGCAGAATACCAAGCGAACCCAGACGAATAGGCCATTTTTCCAATCTAAACGCTTGCCCTTCTTGCTCTTTGATGCGCTCGCTGTCATCGTCCAAATCCTTGTCGTGCCTTCCTTCAATTCTATTCAAACAGCCAAAAACCTCTGAATCACCTCATCACTTAACTCGCTAGTGCTTCCAGAAGCCACAATCCCGCCTTTTTGCATAGCATAATACCAGTCAGCTTGCCGCACAAAATGCAAATGTTGCTCCACCAACAAAACAGAAATCCCCCTAGTCGCAACCACACGGCGCACCGCAGCTTCTATGTCTAAAATAATGGATGGTTGAATCCCCTCCGTCGGTTCATCCAAAACCAGCAACTGCGGCTCACCCATCAAAGCCCTAGCAATAGCTAACTGCTGCTGCTGTCCCCCGCTCAAATCACCTCCCAGGCGATCGAGCATAGTTTTCAAAACCGGAAATAACTCAAAAATTTCATCAGGAACTTCAGGATTTTTGGTTTTGGTTGGTTTCGCTTCCAAACCTAACAAAAGATTTTCTTTTACCGTCAAACGTGGAATAATTTCACGCCCTTGAGGCACATAACCAATGCCTAATCTAGCCCGCTGGTAAGTCAACTTAGAAGCAATAGATTCTCCGCCAAAAGCAATAGTGCCACTGCGCGGTTGCAGCAACCCCATAATCGTTTTTAGCATAGTAGTTTTGCCCACACCATTGCGGCCGATCAAGCAAACCATTTGCCCAGCATTTACGCTTAAATCGACATCGCGCAAAATGTGACTTTCGCCGTAGTAAACATTCAAATTAGAGACTTGTAGCATAATTGTTGACTGTTGACTGTTGACTGTTAACTGTTCACTGTTGACTAATAACTGTTGACTAATAACTATTCTTCAGGTTTTCCCAAATATACCTCAATTACCCGATCGTCATTTTGCACCTCATCCATAGTCCCCTCACACAAAACCGCACCCTGATGCAACACCGTCACCTGCCGCGCAATTTGCCGCACAAACTCCATATCGTGTTCAATTACCAACACCGAATGACTTTCGGCCAGCGAAATCAGCAACTCTCCAGTTAACATCGTTTCCTCATCCGTCAAACCCGCCACAGGTTCATCTACCAACAACAAATCAGGAGATTGAGCCACCAACATTCCAATTTCCAACCATTGCTTTTCCCCGTGAGAAAGCAAACCAGCCGAAATATCAGCCTTAGCAACTAAACCAATTGTTTCTAACAAACCCGCAACCGTGCGTTTTTCAGCAGCCGAAGCAGGCTTGAACAAAGTCGAAAAAACATTTTTATGGCGGCTGCAAGACAATTCCAAATTTTCGCGTGGCGTTAAATTCAAGTAAACTCGCGGCGTCTGAAACTTGCGGCCAATTCCCAAGCGCGAAATCCTATCTTCCGACAACTTGCGTAAATTTTGTCCCTTAAATAACACCCTGCCCTCTGTCGGCTGCACCTTCCCGGTAATTGAATCGAGAAAAGTTGTTTTACCCGCACCATTGGGGCCAATGATAACTCGCAGTTCGCCCGCATCCATGCTGAAATTTAAACCGTTGATGGCTTTAAAACCATCAAAACTCACAGTCAAGTTTTCTATTTCTAATACTTTTCCATTCATAATTAACAAGTCACTCACTAATGGACAACAACCCATAGCTCTTGTAGGTGCGGAAGGCAAATATCCTCCCTTATTAACTTATTAAGGAGATTGTCTCCCCTTCCGTGACACCCAACTTACTACTTTTTGCTGGCAGTTTACTCTCAAGTAAAACTGCTAGAACTGCTCGACACTGGAGGTGGAGAAGCAGCCATAATTCGCTCAGCTAACTTCGAGAGCGGCAGACTTTGCAAATACACTTTTCCAGGCCCGGTTAGCTTGACTAAAAACAAGCCTTCACCGCCAAATAGAGCATTTTTAAACCCGCCCACAAACTGAATATCGTAATCTACAGTCGGCGCAAAAGCTACCAAACAACCAGTGTCCGCTCGCAACACTTCGCCAACTCCCAAATTTTTCTCAACTATTGTTCCTCCCGCATGAACAAAAGCTAGCCCGTCACCCTGCAATTTTTGCAGAATAAAACCTTCTCCACCAAAGAAACCGGCACCGAGCCGCTTGGTGAATGCTACCTCAATGTCAATGCCGTTGGCCGCACAGAGAAATGAGTCTTTTTGACACAAAAATTTACCGCCAAGTTGGCCTAAATCAAGGGGAATTACTTTACCCGGATAGGGGGCGGCAAAAGCTACGCGGGCTTTACGATTTCCGGCGTTGACAAAGGTGGTAATGAAAAAACCAGCTCCTGTCAGCATTCGTTTGAAACCTTGAAATAAGCCGCCGCCTGTGGATGTTTGCATTTGGATGTCGCCTTCCATGTATGTCATGGTTCCAGCTTCAGCCCTAACACCTTCTTTGGGGTCGAGTTCAATCTCGATGAGTTGCAAATCGTCGCCGTAGATTTTGTAGTCAATAATATCTGCCATATGTTGCCCCTCAAGTTAAAGAACGAAGCTACTTGCTACGGATATCTAAGTAGGTGGACATATATATTGCGTTTCCTCAGACAGAGATAAACGCAGCGTTTGCCAAGTCTATGGCGATTGCTTTGTTTGTCTGTTGTAGGTGACATTTATTTAGGTCAGCCTCCTTCTAAATTACACGATATTTTTTCACTCAATGTTCAAGTTCTTCTTTTTCGAGCTGCACTTGGGGGTCTTGTTCCAGGCTGGGGTAAGTAGATGCGTACTTAGGTCTTCTGAACAACCTGCGGATTTGACCGAAACCTTGATGTTGCAGCCATCCGACTAAGCCGTCGGGCAGCACAGTGACTACTATGAGGAATAGCGCACCTTGGAAAAACAGCCAAACTTCGGGGAATTGTTCGCTCAAGAAACTTTTACCAAAGTTGACTAGCAGTGTTCCCAATATTGCTCCCGATAATGTGGCGCGGCCTCCCACTGCGACCCAGATTACCATTTCAATTGAAAAGGCAATATCCATTGCTTTTGGCGAAATTATTCCGGTTTGTACGGTAAATAATGCGCCTGCAATCCCGGCTAAACCGGCGGAAATTGCAAAGACTAAAACTTTGTAGCCTGTGGGATTGTAACCTGAGAAACGCAGGCGCACTTCGTCGTCGCGAATGGCTACTAGCAGGCGGCCGAAACGCCCGCTGGTCAGCCAGCGGCAGAGGGCGTAAGTTGCTGCTAGAAATAGTATGGTGAGAATGTAGAAAATATATTGAGTATCTCGGTCATTTACTGTGGCTCCGAACAAGGTTTTAAAGTCGGTGAGTCCGTTGGTTCCGTTAATCAGTTTTTGCTGACCGTTAAAGAAATTGAAAAATACAATGGTTGCTGCTTGGGTAAGAATTGAAAAGTAAACGCCTCGAATCCGATTGCGGAATACTAAATAACCTAAAAGTGCGCCCAAGATGGCGGGGATGAGAACTACTGCTAATGCTGAGAAAGGAAATGAATAAAATGGTTGCCAAAACCAGGGGAGTTCGGTAACGCCGTAGAGGTTCATAAATTCTGGCAATTGACTGCTGGCGGTTGGGGGAATTTGCAGTTTTAGGTGCATGGCGAAAGCGTAGCCGCCGATCGCAAAAAACACCCCATGCCCTAAACTAAGTAAACCCGTGTATCCCCAAATCAAGTCTATGCCGAGGGCTGCAATTGCTAGTGCTAAAAATCGCCCTAATTGATTTAGCCGAACGTCGGGGAGTATTCCTGGGAGGAGTAAGATGAATGTGAGGGCGATCGCGCTGACAATTGCCGCTTCTTTTAGCCAGGGTTTTTGATGTGTTTTCTGCATTTTTCGCTACACTCGCAGTTGTAATTTTTAATTTTCTACCGTCCGCCCTTTTTGCGGGAAAATCCCTCCCGGCTTCACTTGCAGAAAAGCCATAATTAAGGCGAATACCATTACTTTTGCCATGCTGGTTGTGGCGAAAAATGTGAAGAAGTCGGCTAAAGGCTTGACAGGAGCGAACATTAATGCTAATGTTCCCGAACCGATCAGGTAATTTGCAGTGCCGATCGCGATCGCAGCAACTACACTCCCCACAATCTTGCCGACACCGCCCACAACCACCACCATAAACGTATCGACTATATAATTTTGTCCGGTATTTGACCCTACCGAACCAATCAAACTAATCGCGCAGCCAGCAACACCTGCCAGCCCCGAACCCAAAGCAAAAGTCAGCGCGTCTACTTGTTCGGTAGGAATTCCCAAACACGCACTCATGCTGCGATTTTGCGTCACGGATCTAATCCGCAATCCCCACACAGACTTTTGCAAAAATAGGTAAATTCCCGCCAAACAAATTCCGGTGAGGACAATAATAAAAATTCGGGCGTAGGGCAACTGAAAATTGCCCAGCGGTATGCCGCCCCGCAACCATTTCGGTGCAGTCACATCCACATTTTGAGCACCAAACCAAGGTTGAGTTACTGCCAGTTTGTAAGTTTGCCCTAAAAACGCGCTCACCGCCCAGGAAATACCCAAAGATAAAGGCAAAATTAGGGCGATAATTTTGCTGCGAATGCGATCGAAATCTAGGCGCGATTTCAGCACCCGCAAACCGCCAAAAAACAGCAAACAAAACACCGCAATCCCAATTACCAGAACCCAACTTACGCTGCGGACAAACTGCTGCAAAATTAAACTTACGCCCCAAGTTGCCAGCAGAGTTTCTAGTGGACGCCCGTAAAGATAGCGAATCACTCCGCGTTCGAGAATTAATCCTACCAGTGCAGCCACTAAAAAAGCTAGGGGAATCGCAAATAAAATATAGGTTTCAAAAGCAAATCCTCCGATACCTTTGAAGACATTTTGCACTACGAAAGTTGTATAAGCCCCTAGCATCATCAACTCGCCATGAGCCATATTAATCACGCCCATCAGCCCGAAAATAATCGCTAATCCCAGGGCGGCAATTAGTAAAACTGCGCCGATGCTAAGGCCGTTAAATAAACCATCTAATATCGCCAATTTTGTTACTCCTGCATCAAGTCGATCAACTTTGTTCGGGGATAATTAGGGGCGGGTTTTACCCTATTGGTGTCAACTTAGAACTAAAACCCTCTGTATATTTCGCTTGTAGCCGAGTCTAGATCCCCCTAAATCTCCCTTAAGAAGGGGAGTAGGGGTTGACTTTGAAGAGTCCAGTTCCCCCTTATTAAGGGGAGTAGAGATTGACGAAAGAATGCTCTTACTCCCCCCTTATTAAGGGAGTAGAGATTGACGAAAGAATGCTCTTACTCCCCCCTTAATAAGCAGGGCTGTTTCATTCTCTTGTAGGGGCTGCCCCCCGTGGCTGCCCCCATGTCCCAAACGCCTGTGAAGTCGTCTGTGGAGGGGGTAGGCACGGGGAGTAGGGGTAGCACTACCCCTACAAAATCGCGATTTTCTTGAGAATGAAACCGCCCTGCCTTAATAAGGGGGGCTGGGGGGGATCTCCGGGTTTAAAGACACACCCTAGGGGGATAAAAGATACGTTACCAACGTTAACCAAATTGGTATTAGCTACTTATGAAGCTTTGAACTTGCCACCTTTTGCGGGGTCTGACCAATCGCAAGCAAAGCCTTTTGTTTCAGCGACAAATTGATTCCAAGGCACCGGCTTCACTGCTTGTGGTGTAGCAAAAGCGATGTTAAATAAACCGTCGTCTCTAACTTCGCCCAACCGCACAAATTTAGAAAGGTGATGGTTAACATCCATCGTTACTGTGCCCCCCGGCGCGTCAAAGGTTTGACCCAAAGCGGCTGCCCGCACTTTTTCCAAATCGTCGGCTGTCCCTGCTTTTTCGACAGCTTGCTTCCACAGGTAAACCATGATGTAAGCTGCTTCCATCGGGTCATTGGTCACTCTATCTTTGCCGTATTTTGCCTTGAAAGCTTCCACAAATTTTGTATTGGCCGGAGATTCCACAGTCATGAAGTAATTCCAGGCGGCGTAATGGCCTTTAAGATATTCTACGCCGATCGCCTTTACTTCTTCTTCCGCAATACTGACCGACATTGACGGATATTTGTCCGGGCCCAAACCTGCACCCTGCAACTGTTTGAAGAATGCTACGTTACTGTCGCCGTTGAGAGAGTTGAAAATGACGCCGCCGTCTGGCAAAGCGGCCTTAATTTTAGTAATAATTGGCGTGACTTCTGTCCCGCCCAAAGGAATGTAATCTTCCCCAACTAATTCGCCGCCTTTGGCTGCTAGCTGTGCCTTGATAATGGTATTTGCCGTGCGGGGAAAAACGTAGTCAGACCCGACTAAGAAGAATTTTTTCCCTTTATTTTCTAGCAGCCAGTCAACTGCTGGTTCGATTTGCTGGTTCGGCGCCGCCCCAGTGTAAAAGATGTTCTTGGAACACTCTTGACCCTCGTATTGTACGGGATACCAGAGCATATGATTTTTTTCTTCAAATACTGGCAATACTGCTTTGCGACTAGCAGAAGTCCAGCAGCCGAAGACGGTGACAACTTTATCTTGGTCGATCAATTTTTTGGCTTTTTCGGCAAAAGTCGGCCAGTCTGAGTTGCCATCTTCTATTACTGCTTCGATTTGTTTTCCGAGGACGCCACCAGCTTTATTAATTTCTTCGATCGCTAATTGTTCGGCATCGACAACGCTTTTTTCGCTGATGGACATCGTGCCGCTCAAGGAATGCAAAATTCCTACTTTGATCGTGTTTCCGCCACCTGCTGCTGCTGGTGTTCCTGTTGAAGTTGGAGAAGGAGAAGCGGCGGGAGTTGCTGTTGGAGTTGGAGTTCTACAAGCTTTTAGAAATAAACTTGATGTTAGGGTAGCAGAACCGTATAAAAGAAATTTCCGCCGATCGAATCGCTTTGTCATTTTTTCTTGTTACTCTTGAACAGATGAGTCTGATGATTGAGAATAATAACACATAGTGACTTGATATTAAGACTCGCGCCAGCAGACTGTTGTATTTTTAGCTACAAAACTTATTGTTTTTGACAAAATGAATGTTTTGTGGGGATTGAGGGCAACTGCGCCAGAAACCGGGCTGATACCATTTTAGATTTTAGATTTTAGATTTTAGATTGACTTATGACATAAGGCTTTGGAGCTTACCTACCGTTGCATTCTGTTCTGAAACCGGGTTGAGACACCCAAATACGTCTTTTCAGCAATTAGTGTGTAATTAGAAACCCGGTTTCTTTACATAAATTATCTTATTGATGCTACCAGTTAGGCCGCAACCGGGTCGATCGCACTTGCATAGAAAGCGGGTTTCTCGCTCTTTACAGGTTATTGATGTTAAAACTTAGGCAGCAACCGCGTCGATCGCACTTGCATAGGCGAGTATCAAAGCAAGTGACGATCGCACTTCGCTTGGAGTACGATCGTCACCTGTAGAAATGCCCCTGATTTATGGAGAATAGCGGACTCGAACCGCTGGCCTCTGCGGTGCGATCGCAGCGCTCTACCAACTGAGCTAATTCCCCTGATTGAGTTTTAATTTAGCATTTTAGATGCGAGATTGCCGAATCTAAAAGGCTGACAGGTTTTGCTTGCTCTCACGTTCGCAGACCGTCACTTACACTAGCACGTAACTGCTAAAAAGGTCAAGTGTTTTCCGCAGCCGGCTCAGTGGGGGCGATCGAGCAAAGTGCCGCCACTCTATCCAACTCTAAATCAGCAAAATAGTCCACCGTCCAATTAGCTTGGCGCTGGATCATGTGAAACGGGTAAGTGTGAGTTACGCCCGCCACCTGAATCCCCGCTTTTTTCGCCGCTTCAATCCCCGCAAAAGTATCTTCTATCGCCAAACACTCGATCGGTTGCAGGTTAAAGTCGGGATATTTCTGGTTGAGAAGTTCCACAGCCAATAGATAGCCGTCGGGTGCTGGTTTGCTCGCCGTCAAGTCGTCGCCTGCGACAATTAACTCAAAGTTTGCGGCCAAACCGGCCCGATTTAACACCAATTCTATATCCGATCGCATTGCCCCGCTAACTACGGCCATTTTCAGTCCGGCGGGCCGAATTTTATCAATAAATTCTGCCAAACCCGGATAAATCGGCAGTTTCTCCAAAGTATCTATTTGAGCTTTGTAAGCTTGGGCCTTGCGCTGCAGCAGTCGATCGAGATATGTTTCTGTCAGAAATCGTCCTCGGCGCTTGAGTAGTTCGGTAATGCAAGCGCGATCGCTCCTTCCCAAACAAATTTCTCGAAACTCCCCACGCTTGAGCTGGAGATTTTCATCGAGCATCAATTGAGCGATGATTTTCTCGTGAATCGGCTCGTCATTAACAATCACACCATTAAAATCAAATAAAACTGCTTTTAGAGTCATTAGTCATTAGTCATTAGTCATTAGTCATTAGTCATTAGTCATTAGTCATTAGTCATTAGTCATTAATCATCAGTCATTAGGAAGTTAGTAGGGGCGGGTTTTACCAACCATCTCAACCTAAAACTAACCATCTATGAAACCCGCCCCCAAAGGGCGAAAAATACACCTCAACAATACATCAAGCAGGAGCTGGAATGCCCGGTAAATCGCCATCAACATCAGGAGTTCGATCGCCCCAATTCCACCCCCTCGCCACCTTAGCCTGTTCCAAATCTTCCCCAGGCAAAGGTTTCACGCCCTGCGTCACCTGATTCGTCCACCAGTGTTCGTGAGTTTGCACCGCCGCGAATCCAGCCGCCCCCGCCCAAGCATCAAGGCTGCCAGCAGCGTAAGACTTAATATAAGGCTCTTCAAAGATATCAGTCAGCCACTCTGTTTGCCGCAAAGTTTTTTGGTTTCCGTCCAAAATTGCCACTTGTCCCCCAACCTTCAGCAGTCGGAAGCTTTCTCGCAAAATTGCCCGCGATACAGCAGGTGGCGTCTCGTGAAACAGCAAGGAAGCTGCGACTAAATCAAAGCTGGCATCGCCAAAAGCCACGCTTTCGGCATTTCCGTGCAACCACTGGATATTTAAGCCGGCTTTTTGCGCTTTCATGTCGGCAACTACCAGCATATAAGGCGACAAGTCCAGCCCGACAACTTCCGCTTCGGGAAAGGCTTGCTTGAGCATGAGCGTTGTCGAACCGGTGCCGCATCCCAAATCGATGATTCGGCGCGGTTTCACCCGCACAGCGTCAATTAAGCCTTGCCTGACGACGGTTTCGTGGGGAGGCAAAACATATTGCGTGATGGGATCGTAGGAAACGGCGGCACTGGGGTTGAGGTAGCCGCGTTTAATGCCGTGAAAGTTTTGGCTGCTGTAATATTCGGGATAAACTAAATCGGGTTGTCGGTAGCGATCGCCCGCTGTTTCCCAGTCGATACCTTCGTAGAGTCGTTTCAGTGCTTGTTCGTCGATCGCCAGTCGAATCAGGGGCGACAAAAAGCGCTCGAAAATTGTATCCTTGCCAACAGCCATAAAACACCTTTAACAAAAACTCTTCTAATTTTAGCCAACGGCCGTCAACTTAGCATTAATTAAAACTGTTGAGCCGCTCTTCTCTCTTCCTTCTCTCCCTTACCTCCGTTACAACGTTACAAAATCCGTGGACTTCCTTTCCACTTCCTTCTTATACCCTTTTTCAAAAATAATGCAACTATAGACAATCTCCCAACTCTTATTTCATCAGTCATTCCCAAATTTAAAATCTAAAATTTAAAATTTAAAATCTAAAATCTAAAATCTACACTGGTATTACTTTCCGTTACTAATAGGAATTTTTACCAAAAGTTCCGTGCCTCCGCCCGGAGGCTGAGAAATTTTGATGCTGCCGCCGTGTCCATCCACTACAATTTTGTAGCTAATTGCTAACCCCAAACCAGTACCTTTGCCCACCTCTTTAGTAGTAAAAAATGGGTTAAAAATTTGGTCTTTAACGCTGTCGGGAATGCCGGGGCCGTTGTCGGCGATCGCCACTTTCAGAAATTTAGCGCCATGTTCGCGAACTACTCCCGTGGAAATAGTAATAATTTTATCCAGGCGATCGATCTCGTTCAAGGCATCGATCGCATTACTCAGCAAGTTCATAAACACCTGATTGAGCTGAGAGGGATAGCACTCGACTGAAGGCACTTTTCCGTATTTCTTGACTATATAAATTCTATTCTTAATGCGGTTAGAGAGCAGCAGCAAGGTATTTTCTATACCTTCGTGAATGTCCGCTAGCTTTTTGTCAGATTCATCCAGGCGAGAAAAGTTTCGCAAAGAAAGAACTATGCTGCGAATGCGTTCGCTTCCTATTTTCATAGAATTCAATATATGCGGCAAATCCTCCTCGATAAATTCTAACTCTATTTCTTCGGTAAAATCTACGATTTCCTGGGGAACCTCTGGGAAGGCTTCTTTGTATAAACTCACCAACTCTAATAAATCTTTAGTATATTTGCTGGTGTGAGGCAAATTAGCCGAAATGAAGTTAACGGGGTTGTTGATTTCGTGCGCTATCCCAGCCACCATTTGACCGAGGGATGACATTTTTTCGCTCTGCACTAAATGAGTTTGAGTTTTTTTCAGTTCATTTAAGGCACTATTAAGCAGTTTTACTTGGTCTTGGGTTTGACTGTAAAGGTGAGCTTGAGTAATTGCGATCGCCAATTGGTCTGCTACAGCTTTTAACAGTTGGATTTCCTCCCTGCTCCAAAGCCAATGAGTAGCGTGGCTGCAAATTAAATAACCCTGCGGCTGGTTCTGAGTCTGGACAGGTACGGCTAAATAGCTATTAGCTTTAAGTTCCGGCGGTTGAGTTACACCCTTCGCCCAAGTGTCGCTCGAAAGAATAATTGGTTCGCCTTGACCACTCCGTACTAACACATTTTCGAGAAAGTAAGACTCAAACTTTATGGCTTGTGTCGGAGAATCAGATGGGCAACATTCCCACAGGATTTGTAACCTGTTTTCTTGCGGTTTGTACCAACCAAAAGCCGCCCGTTCTAGGTGCAGCAAACTTACTATTTCTTCGACTGTACTTTGCACAATTTTGTCTAATTCCAGGGAAGCGCGAATGCGTCCAGCAATCCGGTTGAGCATGGCTTCTCGCTCCGCTTGAGCGCGATTGTTTTCGGAGGAGTAAATTAGCCAAATGGCTGCTAGCATTGCCGGGATGAGCAGTCCGGCGACTACGGATGTCAGCAAATTTAATGCTTGCAGTTGGGATTCAATATTTTCGCGGGGAATTACTAAAGCCATCGACCAGTTAACTTCCTTGAGGGGAGCATAGGCCACATACACCCATTTGTTATCTATTTTTACCAGTTCGATGTTCGTCTGCCGGTCGATCATCTGTCGCGCAATTGTGGAGAGTGCGGGGTCTTTTGACTGTAAAAAGCTTGGGGTCGGCAGGTCGATATTTCCGATTAAGTTATTGTTGGGATGAACAATTGGCACTCCTTGTGAATTGAGCGCAAAAGCATAACTGTCAGAACCGTACAGCAAGCTGTTAGCGACAGATGTTACTCGGTCTAATTTAATGCTGCCCGATAGGACTCCAATTACTTGATTTGGAGCGGGGGGCAAAGCCCAAATAGGAGCTGAAATGATGATCGTAGAAACTTTTGTACTGCGGCCGATCAGCGGGTCGGAAACGTTGAGCTGTCCGGCCATTGCTTTTTGAAAGTGTTGGCGGTCTTTGCTGTTCGCGCGGTTGCCTAAAGTGTTGATAAATGAGCCGTCGGGTTGAGTTAATGACAGGATGAAATACTCTTTTAATCTGTATATTTCTCCTTGCAACCGGGGCTCGACTAATTGCCAATTGAGAGTGCCCACCGTAGGATCGTAAGCAATGGTTTCTATTTCTGCTTTGCGGCTGCTGAGCCAGCGGTCGATTTCATCGGTGCCTTTTTCTAGTTTTAATAGTGCTATTTGCTTTAAATTGTCAAGGATTAGCCCGCGCACAAAAAAATAGCTGATGCAAGCAGTTGTGCTAATCGTTAAAGCCGTGGTGGCCAGAATTAGCAGGGTCAGCAAATGGCGGCGCTGCCGTCTGTGTTGCCAAAGACTGTGCGCTTGCTGCCACTGCGATTGAGCAGAATTGCTGATGTTTGCCCAAAATTGGCGCAGCTTTTTTGCTTGGTGTGGCCGCGGCGCAGACACTGATCCGGCTTGATTTGCTGGGTTTTGCATCATCAAATGTTCTCTCCGAATCAAATTCATCAAACGGTATTGGTCATGCGGCAGAATTAATATCAGTCAAGTCGTGAGACGAGTTTCAGAAAATAATGCAACTGTAGGCCGGTGATCCCAACCCTGCTAGGCATCAGTCATTCGCAATCTCAAATCTCAAATCTCAAATTTAAAATGGTATGACTTGCATTCCTGGCTGCAAAAAATTCTTATTCCGATCGCACCCTTGCCTTCTATTTTGGCATCAGCTTTATATTTTGACCTTCGGTTTACCTAATTGAGGTAACTGCTTTACGATATCTTTAATCTCTATCTCGTTTGTATAACAAAATAATTATAAATAACACAGAGAAAACACGGACTTTTTTAAATTAGCAATGTATTATAATGTATGGGCAAAACCCTCTTGACAAATTTACAAATTTGCGCTGTGGTGTCAAGGGGAAATTTTTTCGTCTAAAGCTTTTTTAGCCAAGCGGGTTGCATAAACGGTGAGGGCGATCGTTGCTAGCAAACCAATCCCGTAGAGAGCCCACTCAGCAGCAGTGCGCGATCGCCCTTGCGATCCGAGTGCAGCCAAACTCCCGGCCAGGGAACCGATATAAACATACATGACAGTTCCGGGAATCATGCCGATCCAAGATGCGAAAAAATAGTCTTTTAGAGATACTTGCGTGACTCCAAAAGCATAGTTAAGCAAATTAAACGGAAAAATTGGAGAAAGCCGCGTCAGCAGTACAATTTTCCATCCTTCAGAGGCAACTGCGGAGTCGATCGCCTTAAATTTTTGATTGCCCTCTATCTGTTTGGAAACCCAGTCGCGAGTTAAATACCGCCCTACCAAAAAAGCGCCAGTTGCGCCTAAAACCGAGCCGATGGAAACACAAACCGAACCGCCAACGACTCCGAACAAAACGCCAGAACCGAGAGTCAGCAAAGAACCGGGGATAAATAGAACCGTTGCGACAATGTAAATTAAAATAAAAGCTGCCGGGCCCCACGGGCCGAGACTAGCGATCGACTCCAGGGCATTTTTCAGAATTCCTTGGAAGTTAAAAAACCTGGTCGCTGCAATTAAAGCCACAGCTAAACCAATCCCTAAAATCAGCTTCCACCTGTTGGATGGCGGCGGATCTTCACCGGGCGATCGCGAATCATTCATTGCTTAAACTCCCCATTCATTCATTGCATATACCGTCGTTTCCAGGGTAGGGACACGGCACTGCCCATTAGTGTCAACTTAAGCTGTTAGCCCGCCAAGTCCATCCGCCCACCCGCCAGTCCGCCAGGGGTTGAAACCCCTGTCTAATAGCGAAAGTCCTCTCAAGAGGACTAATAACTTCTTCAGTCCTCTTTTAGAGGACTTTAGCTTTGAGGCAGGGGTTTAAACCCCTGCCGGACTATGGGTTCTACCTTAACTTGACACCTATGGGATCTTGGAGTGTCCCTACTGTATTGCTCAAATCAAAGTACCGCCACAGCTAGAACCTGAACCTGCCGTACATCCATAACAATAAGCAGCCGTTTGCACCTCTTGAATCACCTCTAAACTGCCAGATTCGAGCAATTTAGCAACAGTTATCCTTTCCCCGCTGCCAGTTTTCGCCGGCAGATTTTCCATCTGGTTAAAATCGCAGTCGTAGACATTGCCCAAATAGTCGATCGACAATTCGTTACGGCACATTAAATGTTCCAGAGTACCGGGATTAAAATTATCCTCCAAAAACCCCAGATAAGGCTTGTGAAGTTTCTTATGTTCCAAATGGAACTTAGTTCGTCCCACCGGCAAATTGGTAATCGCGAACAATTGATTAAAACAAATCCCAAAATGTTCCGCTAAATAAAGCTTGTAATCTTGCTCTAACTTACCTTGTTCCGGTGTTAGCGAAAACTTGTCTGTTGCCGGCACTTGTGGATTGTACACCAAATCCAGAGTTAAATTTGGGTTTTTCCCGTATCCCAACTGATTTAGCTTTTGCAGCGCCCGAATTGAACTGTCAAAAACACCGTTGCCGCGCATTTTGTCCACATTGTCAGCTTGGTAGCAGGGAAGCGACGCCACAATTCTGAGTTGGTGCTGCGCGCAATAGTCGGGAATATCTTCAAAACCTTTTTCAAAGTAAATCGTCAAATTAGAACGAACAATTACCTCTTTACCTGCCGCCCTGGCAGCTTCCGCTAGCGGTTTAAAACCGTAAAGCATTTCGGGAGCACCGCCGGTGAGGTCAACAGTTTGAATTTGAGGAAAGCGGCGAATGATTTCAATTAATTGGTCGCAAATTTCCGGGGAAAGTTCTTCTGTTCGTGTCGGGCTAGCTTCTACGTGGCAGTGAGTGCAAGCCAGGTTGCAGCGTTTGCCGAGATTAATTTGTAAAACTGTAATCGGCTTTTTAGTTAAAGCTGAGTTAATTTTGTTTTTGAAAGGCGTGACTGCTGTCTGAATCATGTGCTAACCTTTTGGTCTGTGCTCGCAACGAATGTAGAGGCGTTCCGGCGGAACGCCTCTCATAATTTAGCACTAATTCTTTGGATGCGACAGATCCAAATTTTAACAGGTCGCTACAAAGTTAATTGAAACTCACATCTTGCACTCTTTTTAATAACAGGCTTTCCGGCCTGTTCCACAGGAGAGAAATTTTGTTGTGGAACAGGCCGAAAAGCCTGTTCAGAAAAGCCTTATTGACAATACTACAACTCAGTTAAAGCTGACATCTTTCACCATTCTCGATTAACAGGCTTTCCGGCCTGTTCCACAGGAGATTAATTTTGTTGTGGAACAGGCCGAAAAGCCTGTTCAGAAAAGGCTTATTGACAATACTACAACTCAGTTAAAGCTGACATCTTGCACCATTCTCGATTAACAGGCTTTCCGGCCTGTTCCACAGGAGAGGAATTTTGTTGTGGAACAGGCCGAAAAGCCTGTTCAGAAAAGGCTTATTGACAATACTGCAAGAGCTGAGTTAAAACCGACAAGGCAAGAATTATAATTTTGACACTAATCTTACTTTAGAGAGTCCACTAATTTCTCAACTCGTGCTTTAATTTCATCTCGAACGCGGTGAAAAGTTTCGATGGGTTGTCCGTCGGGATCGTCGAGTTGCCAATCTTCAAACACTTCTCGCAATACCCACGCTTCGGGTAAATTCACGCCGCAGCCACACAGAGAAATTACTGCATCGTAGTCTTCTGCATTGAATTCGTTTAATGGGTTTGATGTTTGATCGGTGATATCAATGCCGATTTCTGACATGACTTGAATTGCTGTCGGATGAACTCTGCTTGATTCTAACCCGGAACTGGTGACTCCAATCTTGCCGGCTCCGATGGTTTTAGCGAATCCTTCTGCCATTTGCGATCGGCAGGAGTTTCTTTTGCAAACAAACATTACTTTTTTCATGGTTTTTGTTGGTTGTTAGTTGTTAGTTGGTGGTTGTTAGTTAGATGTTTCAAGGGCGCGATTTGCTAGTGCGATCGTCTCTTTAGCGGCTTGTTCCTTGCGTTCGCTGTAGCGATCGGTCAAATAGTCGGTTTGCTCCCGCAACAGTAAGGTAAACTTGTACAGTTCCTCCATCACGTCGATCGCGCGATCGCGATAAGGCGAATCCTTCATCGTCCCATCATCGTTAAACTCCTGATAAGCCTTAGCAACCGAAGACTGATTCGGAATCGTAAACATCCGCATCCAGCGACCCAAAATTCTCAAAGTATTGACAGCATTAAAAGACTGCGAACCGCCGCTAACTTGCATCACCGCCAAAGTTCGGCCTTGAGTCGGTCTGACGGCCCCAATATTTAAAGGAATCCAGTCAATTTGATTTTTCATAATGCCGGTAATATTGCCGTGCATTTCTGGACTCGACCACACTTGACCCTCCGACCACAGGCTCAATTCCCGTAATTCTTGAACCTTCGGATGCGTATCGGGAACGCTACCATAAATAGGCAATTCTAGAGGATTAAAAAACCTAACTTCGGCGCCGAAGCCCTCAATAATTTTCGCCGATTCTTCCGCCAACAAGCGACTATAAGAACGCTCTCTTAAAGAGCCGTATAGGAACAAAATTCTCGGTTTGTGCGTAAAATTTGCCATAATGCTTTCACTTAAAATCCCGAAATCCGTTAGATATTTCCCGATAAACTGCGACTGCTAATTGTGCTCCCCAAATAGGAGCAACCCAGTAAACCCAGTGGTGTTCCCAAATGCCACCAACTAAAGCCGGGCCTAGAGAGCGTGCCGGATTCATACTCGCTCCGGTAATCGGCCCCATAAATGCAGCTTCTAACCCTACAGTTAACCCAATTGCTATCCCGGCAAAGCCGATGTGAGCGCGTCTATCAAGTCCTGAACCGAGGATAACAAACATTAAGATAAAGGTCAAAACAGTTTCTAAAATTAGAGACTGCAACCAGTTACCATTGAGAGGGATAGTTGCACCGAGATTTGCGACTTTTCCTAGGGTAATTAGCAGCACTTTAGAAGCTGCGATTGCACCCGCACACTGCCCTAAAACGTAAGGCAAAACTTTGTATTTTGGGAAAAAACCGCTCGCCCAAAACCCTAAAGTTACGGCCGGATTAAAGTGTGCACCGCTGATGTGTCCTAGGGCGTAAATCATCGCAGTTACTACTGCACCAAATACAAAACTGATGCCTAAATGAGTTACGGAACCCGCGCTAGTTTTGTTAACCATCACCGCACCGGTGCCTGCAAAAACCAAAATAAATGTACCTAGAAATTCGGCGATCGCCTCTCGCCTGCAATCTGGCCGAGCACAACCTAACCTCTGACCTGTTGCATCCATCGCTCTCAACTAATTTGTTCCATCCCATCATATCAATAAAATTTGATATGTCAATCATCAAAATAGCCATATCAGTATTTGAGTGATTAAGAAATGTTGATGGGTTAACCCGCGTCGGAACAAGGGCGCGCCGGCAGGATCTGGCAGAAGCGGCGGTATTCGGCGAGGTACTGTTCGAGGGCGACAAACTGAGCTAAATTGAGGCTGTAGTAAATCCAGCGGCCTTCTTGGCGGCTGCGGACTAAACCGGCTTCTTTTAGGGTTTTGAGGTGGAAAGAGAGTTTAGGCTGAGGGACAGAAAGTCGATCGCACAATTCGCAAACGCACAACTCCTGTTCCCGCAGCAACTCCAAAATCTGAAGCCGCAGGGGGTCAGAAAGAGCGTGAAAGCCAGCAGCAATCAATTTATCTGCAACAGGTGGCGCGATCGGAGAATTTTTAACCATAAATTACCCTTAAATTTTTATTCAAAAACTCCCGGCGCGGTTTCTTGTTTTTACCGTTAGATTTGATCGGGTTATCCTTTGATGACAATCCCAAATCAACTGCGAACTCTTTCTCTTCTAGGACTAACGATTAATTCTCTTACCGATGCAACACCCAGTAAGCGCCGCCACTGATTGCAGCAGCAATTGGCAAGGTCAACATCCATGATAGTAGAATCTGATAGAAAACGCGCACGTTAGCTTTTTTTGAAATCAATCCTACACCAAAGATTGAACCTACCGAAACATGGGTAGTAGAAACTGGAAGTCCATAGCGACTGGCAGCAATAACTAAAAATCCCGTCACTAAGTTTGCCACCAGCCCTTGACCGGTATTCATTGCTGTAAGCTTTTTGCTCATTGTTTCGGCCACTTTTCTAGCATTCAACAAACCGCCGATCGCCATTCCCAAACCTACTGCTAAACTTCCCCACTGAACTGATATTGATTGACCGACTAACATGATCGAAACAATTTTCGGAGTATCGTTCAATCCTCTGGCAAAACTGACGATTCCCGCACTCATAAAATGGCAAACATCCACTAACTTTTGGCTGGGAATTTGTAAGAAATTTCCCAAATACCTTTGCGTGCATTTATCTAGAGAATCGACCGCGACATCAGCGGTTGTGATGCACTTCAGTATGTTAGTTGCATCGGGCTGGGGAATGGGAATAATCTGTTGAATTTGACCAGCGCAAATACACCATTCTTTCTTGATTCCTAAATAAACTCGCAGGTAGCGAGACAGCGCATAAATTAAAGCTCCTAATAGAATCGCAATCAGGGGACTCAGCAACAAAGGCATTAAAAAAGTTTTCTGCAATGCTGTAAAATTAACTTGAGTACCAATTGCTACTAAACCTGCACCGACAAGCGCACCTGTAAGACCGTGAGTTGTGGAAATAGGAAATCCAGTTAAGGTAGCAAGAATAACGGTTAAACCCGCAGCGATGGCGACTGCCAAATGAAAATCTGTACCATTGGCTATCTCGTCTGGAACTAGCCCTTTTCCCGAAAAGCTTTTTACCAGGCTTCCTGCTAGAAAGATAGAAAATACTGAACCGGTAAAAGTTGTGATCGTTGCCCAACCAATTGCTGTTTTGTAGTTCGTCGTATGACTGCCAAACAGTGTCGCCACGCCTTTAAAATTATCATTAGCACCATTGCAGTATGCTAAAAAAAAGGTGGCGATAAATAGCCCAATAAGTAACATTCTCTTAGCCAGAATAAGTGGGATTTATTGGAAACAGTTTTTTGCCGGGGCCCCTGCAGCACCGAATTGGATTGTATAGACACAGGTGCATCCAAAAAAATAATGAAAATATTAAGATTTCTTTGGGACTAGGCGAGCGATCGCGTCTTAATTTCGCCCAACATGGGCGCGATATTGAACGATACTATAATTAAGGCTCGGCGATCGCTTCCGGTACGCTCAACTCACCCATTCACTTAGGATTTTGTACCCTTGCCGGCACATCTGTCAGTCCCGCCTTCTGCATCAGTGAAATCACCCCTATAGATAGAATTCCCCCAATAATTGCCCCAACAACTACCAGGATGATAAAGACTTTTTGCAGAGTTTTTTTAGTTGCCGGGTGGTACTGTCTCGGCAATTCTTGACCTTGCTCGTCAACTTCTTGCTCCAAGGGGTCTAGCGGATTGGAGGGATTTGAGTTAAAAGGATTGGGCGCTTGATTCATGGCTGGCTTTGGTTAAAGGATATCTACAACTATATTAACTTGCGATTTGCACGCAGCAGCTTAAATAATACATTCTGGTTTCACTCAAGACTCTATAAAATTTATTAAGATACCGAGAATTTTACCAACATTATTAATAAAATATTCGCTGGTGTCAATCTCGATCGCAATTCCTTCTAACTTGAAAAATTTCCAGATACTACCAGTGGTGACAACTCCATAAATTGTCTGAATGTCATTTTCTTGACGCTGGTTAAATATTTGTGCTGCGATCGTTTCTGCCATGCACTGTCCTAAGCCGGATTGGATGTTGTCATTTTTGGCTTCAACCAAGGCGATAACTGGGGATTCAATGACTAGCTGTTCCGGCGATCGGCTAATTAGAAAATCGCAATAACCGCTCAAACCCCTAGCAGCGTCTACATTGAATTCTCGACCGGAAAATAAACTCATCCGTTCCGGGAGCCGTTTTTTAATCTCAACTAATATTGGCGCGACAATTAGCTCGGAGCGAGCTTTCTCGGAATTAATTTCTAGTGCTAAAGGCAGATTAAATTGCAAAGTTTCTTGCAAAAAACTGCTTGGTTCTATTGCGGGAATGTCAGCAAACAAGCCCATCTTGCTCGAAAAGGCGATGCCGAAAGTTGCCTTAATTTGTTCTATGCTAAATTGACTGTAGGGCATTTAACTCCCTCTCCCGAAAAATTAAGTGTTTTTAAGAAGCTAACATTATATCACTTGAGGCGCTAAAATTTGAAGCGGGGGTATTTATATACTTGCCTGCTTGTCCAATGCTTTCTGTGAAAGATAACTACTATGACGTTACGCGAACTTCAAGACCGAGCACTGAGGTTGTCTGCCGAGGAGCGATGGCAGTTGATCGATGCCTTGATGCGATCGCTCCAACCCAAACCCCGATCGAAGGTGAAACCGAAGGGTTTAGCCGCTAGTTTAATTGGCATTGCGAAAACGGACGCGCCACCACCTACAGATGCAGAAGTAAAGGCAATGTTGGATGAGCGGTTAGTGCAAAAGTATCTGTAATGAAAGTTTTATTTGATACCAATGTTTTACTGGATGCAATGCTGGCAGGCGAACCTTTCGTAGCGGATGCTGCTTTTTTACTGAATGCAGTTGAATCGGGGCGAGTTGAAGGGTTTATGTCAGCGACAACGGTTACGGATGTGCATTATGTGGTTGGACGACAAACCAAGAGTTCTGAAGCTGCGATTGCCGCCGTAACTCGACTTTTGGCATTGATGGAAATTTGTGCGGTGGATCGAGAGGTTCTGGAGCAAGCGATTGCGCCCTTGATTGCCGGATTTTGAAGATGCGGTGCAGATAGCGTGTGCGATCGAGTTAGAGTTAGAGGCGATCGTTACTCGGGATGTGAATGGATTCGCAGGGTCGCCGATTCCCGTTTTGTCACCTCAAGAACTGAGCAATCGGTTGACCTAGCAGAGGGCTGAATAAATTAGGCTATAGGTGTTTCATCCCCGGCTTCAAAGCCCGGAAATGAAACACTTACAAAAAAAGTATGGGTATCTGTTATCCTTCTGCTTTTGACAAACGATCGAGAGAAATTGTTGCCGCCTTAGATACTTGAGAATTACTATCTTTTTCTAAGTATTTTAAAGCCGAAACGCTCTTAATACTCGGCAAATTGCCCAAAGCTTCAGCCAGCCTCTGGCGGATCAGCCAATCTTCCGACTGAGCAAAATTGAGGATGCGATCGATCGCCCCAATTTCCTTAATTTCCCCCAAAGCCGAAATTGCCGCCTGCTGGATCACCACTTGCTCGCTGTCGAGAGCTTTTAGCAGCACGTCGCGGGCCCGGGGATCTTTGAGATTCCCCAGAGAAACAGCAGCACTGAACCGCACCAGCCATTGAGTATCTTCGTAAAAAGCGCGCACCAAAGCATCAAAAGCTCTGATATCTTCGAGATAGCCCAAAGCACCCGCAGCGTCAGCGCGAATGCCGTAATCCGGGTCAGTTTCTAGCAATTTGACTAGAATGGGATAGCACTCTGCTGTCGGTTTGACCCCAAGAGCAAACACAGCCATCGATCGCACCTGCAAACTTTCGTCGTTCAACACCTTTTTAATCAAAGGCACCGCCTCTGCAGCAGGCACATTCCGCAAGTTAGCCAAAGCCACCATTCGATCGGCGGAATTTTGGCTTTCTAACTTGGCTGCAATTTGCTCTAAGCTTAAAGTTGTCATTATGGATAAATCTTGTAGTAAAACTTTACATTCGGGTTATTTTGATTATAGGGGAGTCTCAGGGTAAAAGCAGGCCGTAAAAACCGCCCTGCGTATTTGAGATGAATGAGATTGCGGATTATTTCCATTAATCTGAAGCTCAGATTAATGGAAATAATCAATTAGAAAGTCTATTATTTAAGTCGCAAGCACAGGCGAGGTGTTACACTATATCGGATAATCCCTAGACTTTATTGTACAGTGCTTAACAAAGCAACAAAAAACTTTTCGTTTCTCCCCCCAAAAAAGTATGATTGTCGTTGAAAGGCATTACATAGACCGGCAGCATCAGTTTTTTAAACAGTTTGATGACTTATCTTTCCTGTCCAAAAATCTCTACAATCATGGTAACTATTACATGAGGCAACACTTTTTTAACTCTGGGTCAAAAGTTGGCGCTGCCAGGAGTCTAAAACAGTTATATGCCATCCTAAAACCCACAGCCGACTATAAATCCTTACCTGCTAAAATTAGCAATCAAGTTCTCAAACAAGTTATTCACGATTGGGAGGCTTGGAAAAAGTCAATAAAGGCTTATTACCGAGATATCCATCAATTTTCATCCCCCCCCCGAATTCCCAAATACAAACATAAAACCTGTGGACGTAACTTGTTAATTTATGATAACCAATCGATAGGACAAAGGGGAAAAAATAAAAATAATGGGCTACTTCATTTATCTCAAAGTGACATAATAATTGCTACAAAAGCCCAAGATGTCATAGAGGTAAGGATAGTTCCTGCCACAGCGACCTACGTTGTTGAGGTTGTTTATGAAAAGCCTGTAACGTTGGTGGATTTAAACCCTCAACTCATAGCAGGTATAGATTTAGGGATTGATAACCTCGTCGCTTTAGCATCAAATAAGCCAACATTTACTCCAACTCTCTATGATGGGAAACATCTCAAATCAATCAATCAAGGTTTCAATAAGCGCCTAGCCTTTTTACAGTCAAAACTTGAGAAAGGGAAATATACCACACCTCAAATCCAGCAAATCACCTTTAAGCGAAACAAGCGAGTTGAAAACTATCTTCATCAAACCAGCAGCTTGATAGTCAAGCAGTTGGTGAACGATCAAATCGGGCAGTTAGTTATTGGCAAAAATGTGGGGTGGAAACAAAATTTACAATTAGGAAAAAAAACGACTCAGACGTTTGTAGCAATTCCTCAATCCACGCTCATAGAAAGGATTACTTACAAAGCTGAGTTAGTGGGAATAAAGGTAACAGTTACAGAAGAATCTTATACAAGTAAGTGCAGCTTTTTGGATTTAGAGCCTGTCGGTAAGCAAGAGTCTTACCAGGGTAAGAGAGTTAAACGTGGGTTGTTTCGGTCGGGGAATGAAACGCTGATTAATGCTGATGTGAATGCAGCCTTAAATATGATTAGAAAAGTAAACGGAAACTCACCCTTTGAGGAGTGCAGCAACCGTATAGAGGTGTTTGCAGTTTCACCTGTACGGGTTTCACCTGTACGAAAAGAGCCACAAAAAATCCGGTAATGTCAAGTATTGCCCGGTTTTTTGTGAACTGTTTCTGCCGTTCCCTAAGGCTTTGCCCGATCGTTAGCCGCCCTCTGACAACCTGCAATCCACTATGCCGTTCTACCACCCACCCTTTTACTCCTCAGCCTTAGAACAAGCGATCGATCGCTACCCCCTCACTGCCGGGCCAGAAACTTCCTTAGCAGTGGCGATCGCCCTGATGAGTCAGTTGCGAAACAGTTGTCCCCTAGTCAAAACACCTGTACCCTCAGACCGGGGGGGGATGACCGAAACATCCACGCCGGAAAAGGTGCGGGCCCGCTGCGTGTTCGTCGTGCAGAACCAGCAGACTATTACCACAGGCAACTTATCCGACAACCCCAGTCGCGGGCTGTTAATCGGCATATTAACTCCCGCCGACTTAGTGAGGCTGATAGCTTCTGGCACAATAGACAACCAGCACAAAGTAGCCCTGCACAAAATACCAATTTCCGAAGTGATGTCCCCGGTGTCGGTCTCCCTCACAGAATCCGATGACCAAGACGTGTTTACCGCCTTATCCTTATTTCGCCAGCACAAGATTCGCTATTTGCCGATCGTCAATCAATTTCGGCACTTGGTAGGAGTGCTGACACGGGAAAGAATTCGCCAAGTATTGCAACCTTCAAACATTCTTAAATTGCGGCGGGTAGCAGAATTAATGACTACGCCAATTACAGCGCCCCACACCGCCTCGCTGCTGACCATAACCGAACTGATGTCAGAGCATCAAGTCAGTTGCGTAGTGATTACAAAAAACAAAGAATTAACAATGGAGAAGCCCAAAGATGACTATACCTCCATTTTTCACTATTCCTTTCACCAACCCCTGGGAATTATTACCGAATATGACATTGTGCAGGCACAGTTTCTTGAACTAAATTTCAAGCAAACCCTAGCTCAAAAAGTCATGAGAACTCCCCTGCAATTTCTTCAACCTTCCGATTCCCTATGGACGGCGCACAAAGAAATGCAGCAGCAACAAGTGCAGCGGTTGGTCGTGTGCGGGGGGCGCGGAGAACTGTTGGGAATTATTACTCAGACCAGCTTGCTCAGAGTCCTCGATCCCACCGAAATGTACCGAGTTGTCAAACAGTTGCAGCAGTCGGTTTATCAATTGCAAGCCGAAAAAGTGGAACTGTTGCAAAGCCGCAACGCCAAACTGGAACAGCAGGTGCGGGAACGGACTGCAAAACTCCACGAACAATTGCAGCGCGATCGGCTGTTAACTCACATTTCTTTGCGGATTCACCAATCCTTAAACCTCGAAGAAATTCTCAACGCCAGCGTCGATGAAGTCCGCCAAGTTTTGCAAGCTGACCGAGTAGCAATCTTGCATTTAGAACCCAGTAATTACGGCATTGTAGTGGCAGAATCCGTTGCCGAAAATTGGCCTTCAATCTTGGGAGAAATCATGCCGCATAATATTTGGCAAGAATCTGCTTCCGTGGTCGAACAGGAAATTTATGCGGTTCCGGATCTCGACCAAGCCTGTTTGAGCGCCGAAAAATATGCGCGGTTCCAGCAAGCGCAAATCAAAGCTTATTTGATTGTACCAATTTTGCAAGACGGCAATTTGTGGGGGATGATGTGTGTTCATCAGTGTTCCAAATCCCGTCAGTGGCAGCCTTCGGAAGTGGATTTGCTGCTGCAACTGGCAACTCAAATCGCGATCGCCATTCAGCAAGCCCAACTCTATCAGCAAGTCCAAAATCTCAACACCGACCTCGAACGCCAAGTCCAAGAACGCACCGCCGAATTGCAGCAAAAAGTTCACGAACTCCAGCATTTAAACGTCCTCAAGGATGAATTTCTCAGCACAGTTTCTCACGAACTGCGGACGCCTTTAGCTAATATAAAAATGGCTATTCATATGCTGCGAATTTCTCCCACACCAGATCGGCGCCAGATTTATCTAGAAATTTTAGAAACAGAATGTACTAGAGAAACAGATTTGATTAATGCTTTGCTAGATTTGCAGCGGCTCGAAGCTGCAACTTGTCCGATCGACCTCGAACCAGTAAACTTAGAAATCTGGCTGCCTACTATTATCGACCCGTTTTACACCCGGGCCCACGACCGCCACCAGGATTTGCGAGTAGAGTGCGATCGCCACCTCCCCACGATCAGTTCCAACCGCGCTAGTTTGGGACGAATTTTAGCCGAGCTCCTCAACAATGCCTGCAAATATACTGCCAATAACGGCGAAATTTTTCTGAAAGTTGAGTGCAAAAACGGAGACTGGGAACAAGGAGGACAAAGGACAAATTCGCGACAAGCAAGTGCTGTGGCTTCAGAAATCCAATTTACACTCAGCAATCAATCGTCCATTTCCAGAGAGGAATTGCCTCGAATTTTTGAGAAATTTTATCGAGTTCCCAACGCAGATCCTTGGAAACAAGGAGGTACAGGTTTGGGTTTAGCTTTGGTTCAAAAACTTGTCGAACAGTTGCAGGGAAAAATTGAGGTTGATAGCAGCAATGGCTGGACTAATTTTATCGTCACCTTTCCTACCAACCCGGATGGAAATTAGTCCGCCATCAGTCAATTTGAGATTTGAGATTTGAGATTTTAGACTTGGGCCTAAGAGGTTCGGCAAGCGCGAGCTTCAAGTCGCGCTGAGTCGAACGATTTTAGATTTTCGATTTACTCCACAGACGAATCTGGGAGATTGAACAAGAGTCTAAAATTTTGGGAGTTCCATGAATGCTGTCGGGGGTTGGTATCGATTTTTTGGGGGTCATCTTTGTTGGGTATCACTCTTTTTTGGGAGCTAGTTTGCGGATACGAGACGGCGCTGGTGTCAAATTCAAATATTCATTTTTATCTTCAACAACTGATGATCTCGATGCTGCTGAATACTTCTTGCGTTTAGGGGCATGATTCGCAACTGTGCCCAAGCATGGTATGCCAAAATTTTCTAATTGACTGAAAACTTTTTGGACTAAAGAAAAGGGAACCTGGCGAATTGCTACAACCATCAGTATGCCATCGGTGCGCGCCGCTAAAAAATTCGTATCTTTACTGTCCGCCAGCGGCGGCGTATCGTAGATAACTAAGTCAAATTTTGCCTGAAGTTCTTCCATTAAATATTGCATCTGAGATGATGCCAGCCGTCTGGCAGTACCAGGCTCCGGGAGACCAGCAGTTAATACAAAAAGATTATCTGCTAGATGCGATCGTTGGATAATTTCATTGGATTCGTTTTTATTGTCGAGCAAGTTGCTCAATCCCTTGACATTAGGCAGTTCCAACAGCAAGTGCAGGCTGGGCGAATGGAAATTTGCGTCTACTAACAGCACTCGCTGACCCGCCAGCGCTGCCACGTGAGCTAAGTTTAAAGCAACCGTAGATTTGCCTTCGCCAACTGTAGCCGAACCAATTGCCAAAGAGCTAATCGTTCGATTTGAAGAAAGAAAGCGGATATTAGTATAAAGAGAGTCAAAAGCTTCTATAAATTCCGCAGCCTTTTTCTTATTACCCTCTTTTCCTTCCAGATAAGCATAGGCATTAGCAATAGAAGGCTGCAATTTTCTAGCATTTTTGTCAAGAGGAATTGCTCCCAATAAAGGCGCTTCAACCGCATCTTTAACGTCATCAGCACAGTAGAAAATATTGCGGAACTTTTCAATGAGGATAGCCGCTCCAAGACCCAAAACTAGCGCCCCAACAACTGCCATCACAAATTTGTTTTTAGCTTTCGTGGCAACTGGAATCAGGTTGCCCTTAGCATCTCGCGGTATCTGTGGTTCAGAAATTATTTCCCAAGGTACTTGGCTTTGAGCTGCTTGGACGCGCAGAGTTTCCCGCTGGCTTAAAAGTTGATCGCGGGTGCGGGCGGCTACTTCTAATTGCTGTTGCAGTTCGTTGTAGCGGCGGGCTATGGTGGGGAATTCTGTTGCTTGTCGGTTTAAATTGTTTTTAGTTTGGCTGATTGCCTGACGGCGAGCTTCTAAGACTTCAACTTGGTTAGCAGTATCAACCAATTGTTTAATCAAGCCTATGCGAATAGAATTTTGAAAATTCTGAACTTTAGAATTGGCTTGGGTGCCTACTAAATTTTGCCCCAAAATTCTATCAGTTTGCTGGTTGAGCAAAGCTACTAAATTTGCCCGCTTGCGCTCTAAAGCTTCCACTATAGGGTTAGCAGATTTAAAACGAGCTGTTTCTACAGCAATCTGACCTTCTACTTCCTTAACCTTGGTCAGCAACTCTTTATATTGAGGTTCTTCGCTTAAAGCGGAAGCGGCAATAGCTTCATTTGGTGTAAAATCTAATTGTTTTTGCAAGTTAGCGTACAGCGTTTTCTGTTCTTGCAGTAGCCTTTGAGTTTCTAACTCTAAAGTTTCTACGGTACGAACTTGCTGCATTAATTGCGCGCCTTGTTCTTGAGGATTGGTAATCTTTTGCTGCTCCTGTATCACCTGTAACTCCGATTTCAGCTTGTTTACGCGCTTATTGAGTCCCGGAAGCTGGTCTTCAATAAAAATAACACCTTCACCAATGCGAGTCTTGCGTTCGTCCAGACTGTACTTTAAATATTTCTTTTTAGTTTCTTGTAAAACGAACTCAACTAATTTAGGATCGGTCCCCATGAAGCGAACTTCCAAAATTTTAGTCAGCGTCATCATATCTTCTCCCACCCGCAAAACGACTAATCCTTTTTTAAGAATTTCCTCGGTAACTTCTGGATATCGTTTTTGGACTTGTTTAACAATAGCCGACAGCATCTGAGGACTCTGGAGAATTTGAAGTTGAGTTGCGTAGTCCAAACTAAAAAAATCTCGACTAGGGACTCCCCCCCCATCGCCGCGATTGGCTAGGGCAGAGGGGTCAGCAATTCTGGCCTCCGTTGTCACGGGTTCCACTAGCATCCGAAAATCGGCTTGATATGTTTTCTTGCCTCCCTTGATCTGATAAACAGCTCCAGCCCCTACTATACCTATAATCCCAATAATGATTAGGGCTTGTCGCTGAAAAGTCCTCAACAACGGCTTTAGATTCAATCCTTTCTGAGGCTGCGCGCTTAACTCTTCTCCCTCGTCAACGGAAAATTGCTGCACCTGTCGGCTCTGGTTGCTAATGGGTACGATATGAGCGTCCTGTTCTCTTTCCATGTTGACCTCTTTGATATTGTGTAGGTAAAATCAGCTTTCTTCTGCGAGCCTTCGGGTTGATACTTTGAGCATTGGCTTAAGGATATCACACGAAATTATTGGTTGGTCGAACCCACTTCCTTCTAATAGTTCTCACTACTTTCACATAGTATACAAAAATAACTAAATCCCTATGCTATGCCGGCGGCAAAAGTTCTTTTACAACTGGTGGAGAGTTATATCAGACTGCATTTGGCTCTGCTGCGTTGTCCTTGTATTTAGGGTTCCCGGGCGACGAAGCAAACTTTTTCAGGTGTCGCTCAGCTTCGCGACAGGGGGTTCAATAACTTTACCAAACTTTTACAATTGACCCTAACACCTCAGCCGCCGCTTGCGCTGGTATTGGTTTGTCCTCTATGCCATTTTTCGGTTCGCAGTCCACGGCAGAAGCACTTGTTAACTTACCCGCTAACTGATCGGCTAAAAAGTTTTGCATTTCCCATGTAGATAAGCTGTTGCACATTTAAACTGTGATACAATCATTACCCTTATTTTTGATTTTGCGACCCCATTTAATTATTAAT
>NZ_JAUBUJ010000257.1:0-1017 GCF_036705405.1 Microcoleus sp. B13-B6 | reverse complement strand
CTGCGAGTAGGAAAGATTGAGTCAAAAGCCAAAGCCTGAAGTAATGTTCAGGATATGCAGACAGACTCACGATGTTTGGAAGATAGAGACTCAAGTAGGGAGTATAAATGTCTAAAACGAGTTTAAAGACTACGGTGGAATGGCGCTCGATTAACTGGCGCAAGCTAGAGCGGCGAGTTTACAAGCTCCAAAAGAGAATCTATCAAGCCTCTCAACGTGGTGATGTAAAGGCATTACGCAGACTCCAAAAGACGTTGATGAATTCTTGGTCAGCAAGAGCATTATCGGTTCGTAGAGTTACCCAAGATAACACTGGCAAAAAAACAGCAGGAGTGGATGGAATTAAATCTCTATCCCCAGCAGCTCGTTTGAAGTTAGTAAACAACTTAAAACTGGGTTCTAAGGTCAGCCCGACCCGGAGAGTATGGATTCCAAAACCGGGAACGGAAGAGAAGCGACCTCTAGGTATACCTACAATGAAAGACCGAGCGATGCCGCGCACTCGTCAAGATGGCACGCTTAGCCTGAATGGGAAGCGCGATTTGAACCCAACAGTTATGGATTCAGAGCCGGAAGGTCATGTCATGATGCAATTGAGGCAATATTTAACGAGATTAGGTATAAAGCCAAATACGTGCTAGATGCCGACATCTCCAAGTGTTTCGACCGCATCAACCATGTAGCGCTGCTTAACAAACTTAATACATTCCCCACCATTCGCCGTCAAATACGAGCCTGGTTAAAAGCGGGAGTGATGGACAATATGCAGCACTACGAGACATCTGAGGGTACTCCACAGGGTGGGGTCATCTCCCCACTACTAGCAAATATTGCCCTCCACGGGATGGAACACCGGATTAAGCAAGCTTTCCCCAGAAGGACAATAGTCAAGAAAGGGAAATACTCTGGTTATCAATCAGGAGCAACATTAATCAGGTATGCAGATGACTTCGTGAGCGCGACACGATGTCGCATGTTGTGAGTGAGGAGGTGACTTCTCTAGGTTAGTGTCCAAAC
>NZ_JAUBUJ010000098.1:0-32919 GCF_036705405.1 Microcoleus sp. B13-B6 | reverse complement strand
CTCACTATTGTCTCGGATGATTCACTTTTACCCCCTCACTCCGTGTATGTGCCAGTTGGGGGTGCGGAATGTGGGATTAAATGTTATTGGTGAACCCGCCCCTACAAAAAATTACGAATCAATCTTTAACCGGCCGCATTGTCGGGAACATGACGGCATCTCGGATGCTTTGAGTATTAGTTAAAAGCATCACCAATCTGTCTACACCGATACCCATTCCCGCACAATTAGGCATTCCCAAAGATAGCGCTTGAATAAAGTCTTCATCCATTGGATGCGCTTCGTCATCGCCCGCATTTTTCTGTGCTAACTGTTCCTCAAACCGCTTTCTTTGCTCTTTCGGATCGTTCAATTCTGAGAATCCGTTTGAGTATTCTGTACCATTGATAAACAGCTCGAAACGTTCTACAAATCCAGGCTTGCTGCGATGTCCTTTTGCTAAGGGACTGACTTCGACAGGATAGTCGATGATGAATGTAGGTTGAATTAGTTTGGGAACAACTAATTTGTCAAAAACCGCATACAGCACGTAGCCTAAACTCTGTTTTTCTAACTTAGACAGGTGCAATTCTAGTTTGGTTGCAGAGGATATCGCACTTTCTAAGTCCAAAGTGTCAAAATCCAGCCCAAACTCGTCTCTGACAGCTTCTACCATCGTTTTCACTTGCCAGTGTTTGCCGCTAAAACCGGGATATTTTTCGCTGTAGTCGAACTTGCGTTCTAAACTAATCGTTTCCCCCTGATTTTCAATTTCCTTGACATCCCCAAATACAGCCGCCGCTGCGAAACACATCACGTCTTCGACAACTCCTAAAATGTCGAAAACATCAGCATAAGCTTGGTAGACTTCTAAAGAGGTAAACTCTGGATTGTGGGTGCTGTCAATTCCCTCATTTCTAAATGCTTTCCCTAGTTCAAAGACTCGCTCGAAACCGCCGCAAATTGCTCTTTTTAAGAATAATTCGGGAGCCACTCGCAAATACAAATCTACCTCTAAAGCATTGTGGTGAGTGATGAATGGCTTAGCAGCAGCACCGCCGTAAATAGCTTGCAGTGTCGGGGTTTCTATTTCGTAAAAATTTGCTTGCCAGAGATAGGAACGGATGCTTTGAACGATGCGGCTGCGAAGCATAAAACGGTTGAGCGCATCTTGGTTGCTTGCCAAATCCATTTCGCGGTGACGGCGGCAAACTTCCGGGTCGTTAATTCCATAATAAGAATCGGGAAATTGAATAGTAGCTTTTGATAAAAGCTTTAATTCCCTCACTAAAATAGAAAGTTCTCCCCTGGGGGTGCGGCAGCCGATACCTTCGACGCCGACAAAATCGCCGACATCGAGCAATTTTTTAATTTGTTCAAAGCTCAAACCGACTTCGCCGGTGACGATTGCTTTCTCGATTTTGAGTTGAATTTTGTCTGTGGCGTCTTTTAAATCGATGAAACCAATTTTGCCGCTGTCTCGCTTGGAAGTGATGCGGCCGGCTAATCGCAGGGGAATTTCTTCGGGGTCAATTTCTCCGTTTTGGAGTTCTTTTCCCGGCTGACTAAATATTTCGCGAACTTGCTTGGCTGTGTGCGATCGCGCGTAGGATTCACTGGGATACGGTTCTATGCCTTGCGATCGCAGTTCGTCTACTTTTTGACTGCGGACTTCGGCTTCACTGAGAGTCATTAGTTATTGCCTGATTAAAATTACAAATATCTGACATCTTGCACTATTCTGGCGATCGTGCGATCGGGCGTTGCTCAAAGCAACGCCCCACAAGAAAATTCACTCTTTGTGGAACAGGCATCTTGCCTGTTCGCCATCGAGCTGCAAAATGTCAGAAACACCAAACTCTATCATAACTGGTCAACATAGACCAATTTGTCAGATAATCTAGACACACTGGCGATCGACAGATGCGGAAGGTCAGTAAGGTTTTAATCCTGACGGAAGTCTTCTATCCTCTCCATCCCTCCTACTCCCTCTCCCCAACAGTCAACAGTCAACAGTCAGCAGACAACAATTTGCGATCGACTGCACAAAGCGGCCGAAACATTAAAAAATTAAGTTGTCTGTCGATCGCAACAGGTGAGATGATATGTAGTGCAGCCTCACGGCAGTTCCACAGAAACTGAACAGCAGAAACGCGAGCGATCGAACTCGACTCATCGCTCCTCTGTCAGAATCGACCACACACACTCTCTCTTACATATAAAAACCAGAATTATGGCTGTTGCAACCCAATCACTCGAAGAACTCTGCATCAACTCTATCCGCTTTCTGGCCATCGATGCGGTAGAAAAAGCAAAATCAGGACACCCGGGACTGCCTATGGGCGCTGCCCCTATGGCCTTCGTGCTGTGGGATCGGTTCATGCGGTTCAACCCCAAAAACCCCAAGTGGTTTAATCGCGATCGCTTCGTCCTCTCCGCCGGCCACGGCTGTATGCTACAGTACGCCCTCCTGTACTTGACCGGCTACGATAGCGTCACCCTCGACGACATCAAGCAATTTCGCCAGTGGGAATCCAGAACCCCCGGACACCCCGAAAACTTCATGACCGAAGGCGTAGAAGTTACCACCGGCCCCCTGGGACAAGGAATTGCTAATGGCGTCGGTTTGGCAATGGCAGAAGCTCACCTCGCTGCTAAGTTTAACAAGCCCGACCACACCATTGTTGACCA
Organism: Microcoleus sp. B13-B6; assembly: GCF_036705405.1. Classification (NCBI taxonomy): domain Bacteria; kingdom Bacillati; phylum Cyanobacteriota; class Cyanophyceae; order Oscillatoriales; family Microcoleaceae; genus Microcoleus; species Microcoleus sp. B13-B6. The sequence continues at coordinate 30,249 of NZ_JAUBUJ010000098.1, read as the reverse complement.
CTACACCTATGTAATTTTGGGTGACGGCTGCCACATGGAAGGCGTTTCTGCCGAAGCTTGTTCTTTGGCTGGACACCTCGGACTCGGCAAATTAATTGCCTTGTACGATGACAATCACATTTCTATTGAAGGCGACACAAGCTTGGCCTTTACTGAAGATGTGGGCAAGCGTTTTGAAGCTTACAACTGGCACGTTATTACAGTAGACAATACCGCTCTAGACGAAGATACTAACCTAGAAGCAGTTCACAAAGCTATTGAAGAAGCCAAAAAAGTCACGGACAAACCGTCCATGATTAAAGTCCGCACCGTCATTGGTTACGGTTCTCCCAACAAGCGCAATTCCTACAGTGCTCACGGTGCTGCTTTGGGTGCCGATGAAGTGAAAGCAACTCGCGATTTCTTGAAGTGGGAACACGCACCGTTTGAGATTCCTGAAGATGCTTTGTCACACTTCCGCAAAGCAGTCGATCGCGGTGCTCAAGCTGAGCAAGAATGGCAGAAAGCTTTTGATGCTTATAAAGCAGCATATCCTGCAGAAGCTGCAGAATATGAGCGCAGCGTTGCCGGCAAACTTCCTGAAGGTTGGGATAAAGTTTTGCCGACATACAACCCGGAAGATAAGGCAGATTCGACTCGGAATCATTCTGGAAAATGTTTGAATGCTTTGGCAGGTGTGCTACCTGAATTGATCGGCGGTTCCGCTGACTTGGCATCTTCTAACATGACTTTGCTTAAGGGTGAAAAAGACTTCCAAAAAGGTCAATACGAAGGACGTAACCTGCGCTTTGGTGTGCGGGAACACGGCATGGGTGCGATCGCCAACGGTATGCTTCTGCATGGCGGTTTAATTCCTTACTGCGCTACTTTCTTGGTATTTGCTGACTATATGCGGGGAGCAATTCGCCTCTCTGCACTATCGGAAGCTGGAGTTATTTATGTAATGACTCACGACTCCGTAGCCTTGGGCGAAGACGGCCCCACTCACCAACCCGTGGAAACCATCGCTTCTCTGCGAGTAATTCCCGATTTGTTGGTAATGCGCCCTGCGGATGGTAACGAAACATCCGGCGCTTACAAAGTGGCAGTTGAAAGCCGCACTCGCCCAACTTTAATGGCTTTGTCGCGCCAAAATCTGCCCAACTTGGCTGGAAGTTCGATCGAAGGAACAGCCAAAGGCGCTTACATTTTGTCCGACGACGGCGGCACTCCCGACATCATTTTAATCGGCACCGGTGGCGAAACCTACCTCTGCGTTGATGCCGCTGAAAAATTGCGCGCTGCAGGTAATAAAGTGCGCGTAGTTTCGATGCCTTGCTGGGAATTGTTCGACTTACAAGATGCCGCTTACCGCGAATCTGTACTGCCGAAAGCTGTTACTAAACGGTTGGCAGTTGAAGCAGCTTGTAGCTTCGGCTGGGGACGTTATTTGGGTTCCGAAGGCGACAGCATCAGCATCGACACATTCGGCGCTTCTGCACCGGGCCCCGTTGCTTTAGAAAAGTTTGGCTACACCGTTGATAATGTGGTAGCTAAGGCTCAGGCGCTGTTGGGTTAATAGCAGCAGCATAATTTTGGGTGGGGCGGGCTTCTGGCTCGCCCCATTTTTTATAGAAGAAGGAAGTTCGGCAACGGATTCGCTTCCTTCCGATGTAACAGATGTAACGGATGGATGGAAGAAGGCTTTAGTTATCTAGAAGATAAGGAAGAAGAAAGGAAAAGTTAAAATCCTAAAATCTCAAATCGGCATATAGCAATCCTTGCAGGAGTCGTAATTTTTTTACCCCACCCCAACCCTCCCCTTAGCAAGGGGAGGGAGTAAGAAATTCACAAATGATGCGAGGATTGCTATATAGCAATCCTCGCATCATTCTCATAATTATTGTAGGGGCAATCCCCCCGTGGTTGCCCGATAGATAGGGGGTAGGCACGGGGGCACTACCCCTACAAATTTATCGGAATCATTTAGGATTGCTGTATAGGGTTTCACTTCGTCATACCTCACATCTTGCACCATTGTCAGGAACAGGCTTTTCGGCCTGTTCCACAAGAAAATTCATCTCTTGTGGAACAGGCCGAAAAGCCTGTCCATAAAAGGATTGAGAATGGTGCAACATATAAGTTATACCCAACCTAGAGCTCGCTACAGCTCGCGAATCATTGAGAATTGCTATATTAAGACTTACCGAAGAAAAACCCGTTTCTACCACAATATTCGGTTTGGCAACGAGGCATTTATGAAGAAACCGGGTTTTTAGCCCCCCGTGCCTCCAGAACTGTATATTTCAGAGAGTTAAGATAAGTTATAAGTTATTGCGTTAAATTACTCCTTCCCCATTTGCCATTCCGTTTATGATTTGGAATTTTTTAAATCAGTTGTTATTCACCGGCAATTATATTCCTCAAGGCTACTGTTACCTTTGGCAGCGAGAGCTAGTCGCGCTCCACATAGTGTCAGACTCTATCATTGCCCTGGCTTACTATTCAATACCGCTATCGCTAATTTATTATTTTCTGTTTCAGCGAAAAGACTTGCCCTTTCGCAATATCTTTTGGCTGTTTGCAGCCTTTATTATCTCCTGCGGCACTACTCATATAATGGAAGTTTGGACGCTTTGGCATCCTGTTTATTGGGTTTCTGGCAGTCTGAAAATTATTACCGCTGCGATTTCTGCGTACACCGCTTTTGCATTAATTCCTTTCGTTCCCCAAGCATTAACTCTGCTGAGTCCAACTCAATTAGGGATGATCGATTCAATACTGCAAAAAGAAATCATTGAACGTCGAGAAACGGAAGCTCGCTATCAAACTTTAACTGAAGCTTCGCCGGTAGGAATATTTTATGCAGATGCTGGAGGAGACTGCTTGTATGTCAACGAGCGCTGGTGTCAAATTTCGGGAATTACCTGTGATGAAGCTTTGGGCAAAGGGTGGTTGCAAGGCATTCATCCAGACGACCGCGATCGGGTTTTTTCTCAATGGTATAGCGCCGTGCAGCAGAAATTGCCGTTTAAATCTGAGTACCGCTTTCTAGACATTAATAACACTAAAATCAGTTGGATACTCGGTCAAATTGTCGGTCAAATCGGAGAAAATGGGGAGATAAAAAGTTATGTTGGTACTATTACTGATATTACAGAACGCAAGCAGGTAGAAGAGGAAAATCGACGGCTCAATGAAACTCTGGAGCATCGAGTTGCTGAGCGCACGGCTCAAATCGAAATTTCTAACCACAAATTGCAAAAAGAAATAGCTTACCGCGAAAAAATTGCGCTCACTTTGTTGGAATTGACGCAACTGCAAAATGCAATTCTTAATAGCGCTAACTACACAATTATTTCTACAGATCCCGACGGTACAATTAAAACATTTAATCGGGCGGCAGAGCAACTTTTAGGTTATTCGCTAGAAGAAGTGGTGGGGAAAGTCACGGTAGAAATAATTCACGATCCTCTGGAGGTCGCTCAAAGAGCTGAAGTTCTTTCTCAAGAATTGGGAGTGAAAATAGAGCCGGGAATTGAAGCCTTTGTTGCCTTGCCGCGCCGGAAAATCGCTGACGAAAATGAATGGACTTACATTCGCAAAGATGGTTCGCGGTTTCCGGTACTGCTGTCGGTGACTGCCTTATTTGATAGTAACGGAAATATTAACGGTTTTTTGGGTATCGGTCAGGATATTAGCGATCGCAAACAAGCTGAAAAAGAGCTGCGTGACCTCACCAATGCCATGCAAAATGCGGTGGAAGGCATTTCGCGGCTGGATATTGAGGGGCGCTACGTGAAGGTTAACCGAGCTTACGCTCATAAATGCGGTTACGAACCGGAACAAATGCTTGGCATGAAATGGCAGCTTACCGTACATCCGGGCGATGTTGAGATGATGCTCTCAGCTTATCAGGAAATGCTAATTTCTGGCAAAGTAGAAGTTGAAGCTAGAGGAGTCCGAAAAAATAGCTCGTTTTTTTATAAGCAATTAACGATGGTAAAAGCTTGCGACGCACAGGGGATATTTAACGGCCACCACTGTTTTATGAAAGATATCACTGAGCGCAAACTAACTGAAACTGCTTTGCAGGAAAGCGAATTCAAGTACAGGCAAATAGTTGAATTAGCAAAAGAAGGTATTTGGGTAATTGACAGAAATGGCCTCACGACTTACGTGAACAACGCAATGGCGCGAATGCTAGGCTATAGTGAAGTAGAAATGTTCGGGCGGTCGATTTTTGATTTCATGGACGCACCGGAAAAACCACAAGCTATTGATAATGTCGATCGGCGCAAGCAAGGTATTGCTGAACAACACGAATTTAAATTCAAAACCAAGGACGGCAAAGATATTTGGACTGATATGTCTACCAGTTCAGTCATGGACTCCCAGGGTAATCTGCTGTCTTGTTGCGCCTTGGTTTACAACATTACAAGCCGCAAAGAAGCAGAGCAGCAACTGCTGCAACTGACAGAAGATTTGAAGCGTTCCAACGAGGAATTAGAACAATTTGCTTATGTGGCTTCCCACGATTTGCAAGAACCGCTCCGAGCCATTACCAGTTACACTCAATTGCTGGCCCAGCGCTATCAAGGAAATTTGGACGATCGCGCAGATAAGTATATTCATTATATTGTCGATGGCGCCACCAGAATGCAGCAGCTAATTAACGATTTGTTGGCGTATTCGCGCCTGGGAACGAGGGGTCAGGAGTTTGAGCAGGCGGACTGCAAGGCTGTGGTTAAGCAAACTATGTGCAATTTGCAAATTGCGATCGCCGAAACAAAAGCTGTAATCACCTGCGACGCGATGCCAACTGTGATGGCGGATGAATTTCAACTGGTGCAATTATTCCAAAATTTGCTCGCCAACAGCATCAAATTTTGTCGCCAAGATATCCCGTTGATTCATATCGCTGCCTGCCGGCAAGAGAGCGAATGGGTGTTCAGTGTCCGCGATAACGGCATTGGCATCGATCCGCAGTATGCCGATCGCATTTTCATCATTTTTCAACGCCTGCACTCCCGCCGCCAATATTCCGGCACAGGCATAGGTTTGGCGATGTGCAAACGCATTGTTGAACGCCACGGCGGTCGCATCTGGGTGGAATCTCAAGAGGGAAAAGGAGCGACTTTTTACTTCACTATTCCTATAATTAGTACCTGAATCCTCAAAATTCAATTTTGTTTTTATACTCAAAAGGATACGCCGGTTATGAGCGATCGAAGCACTGTTAGACCTATAGAAATTCTGCTGATTGAGGATTCTCCCAGCGATGCCGATTTGGCAAGAGAAGCTCTCGGTCAGGGTAAAATATTGAATAACTTGCATTTTGTGGAGGATGGAGTCGAAGCAATCAAGTTTTTGCGCCGAAAAGAACCCTATCTCAGGGTACCTCGTCCCGATTTGATTTTGCTCGATTTGCATCTGCCGAAAAAAAGCGGTATTGAAGTGCTAGAAGAAATTAAAAGTGACCCAACCTTAAAATTAATTCCTGTAGTGATTCTCAGCACTTCAGCAGCTCCCGAAGATATTTTTAAGTCATACTCCCTCCACGCCAACTGTTACATAACCAAGCCAGTAGACTTCGTAGAATTTACTAAGGTAGTCAGGTTAATTGAGGAATTCTGGCTGGCCGTCGTCAAACTTCCTCTAAATTAAACGAACAAATGCTTGGCTTATGAGCGCTCTAAAAATTTTTAACCTATGGAAATTCTGCTGGTGGATGATTGGCTCAGGGAGGCTGAATGGGCTTTATAAAAGCTGGCCACAAACACATTTTTAACAATTTGCATAAGAGTAGAAGATATGGTATAGCAATCCTTGCAGGAGTAAAAAGATGTAGGGGTAGTTCCCCCGTGCCTACCCCGGCCTCATGGGGGCAACCACGGGGGGTTTGCCCCTACAAGAATTACACAAATGATTGAGGATGGCTATATTAGCAAGAAATTTAGTGAATAAAGAAGGCTTGTGTGTTCGCCTTCCCGTCCCGATTTAATTCTGCTTGACTTGATTTTGCCTAAAAAAACACGGTGGGGAAATATTGATAGAAATCAACTCAGCACTCAAGTTAAAAATGATTCCGGTGGTAATTATGACAACCTCAGCAGCCGATGAAGAGATGCTCAAGTTTTATACCCTGTCACCCCGGTGCTACATCACTAAGCCTATCGATTTTAGTCAAGTGGCTAAGCTGGTGAGATGGATTGAGGATTGGTGGCTGGTGGTGGTGACAGTTCCCAAATAATAATTTTCAAGTTGAAAATGGTAAGGGAAAGCAAAAAAGTTTAACCTAAAATTGGTAGAGTAAAATTTTTACAGTCAAAAACGTCTAAGCTATGTGGATTAAGATTCTGTTAGTAGAAGACAATCCTGCTGATGCTGATTTGCTTGCAGAACTGTTAGAAGTATCTGTGGGCGTCCAGTGGGAACTGGTGTCTGTTGAGTTCCTGCATGAGGCGATCGCCCAACTGTGTAAACAACCCTTTGATGTAGTTTTGCTCGACCTTTCTTTGCCCGACAGCCGCGGTTTGGAAACGCTAACTCGTCTGCGAGAAGTTGCTCCTGATGTGCCAATGGTGGTAATGACAGGCTTGGACGATGAGGCGATCGCCCTAGAATCAGTTCGCTTGGGAGCTCAAGACTATATTGTTAAAGGCCAAATTACTACTCAATTATTAGTGCGGACGATCCGCTACGCGATCGAACGATCTCAAACATTTCAAATGCTGCGGGAAAGCGAGCGCCGCTTTCGGGCGATTTTTGACTCGTCGTTTCAGTTAACCAAGCTGCTGACTCCCCAAGGAATTGTGCTGGAAGTGAACGAGACAGCCCTCGATTTTGCCGGATTGCGATCGGAGGATATTGTGGGCCGCCCGATTTGGGAAATGGCGATTTGGGCCCAGTCGCCACAGGTTTCCGAACAATTGCAATGCGCGATCGGCAAAGCAAGTCGTGGCGAGTTTTTCCGCAGCGAAATCGACTTGTTAGGCAAAAGTGACCAAATTATGACAGTTGATTTCTCACTGAAACCGGTTAAAAATGAAACAGGACAAGTTTTGCTGCTGATTGCCGAAGCCCGTGACATTAGCGATCGCAAACGAGCAGAAGCGGAAATTCTCAAAGCCCTGGCACGAGAAAAGGAACTTTCACAACTGCGAGCTAAATTTGTCACAATGGTTTCCCACGAGTTCCGCACACCTTTGACAACCATCCAATTTTCGGCGGGATTGCTGCAAGATTACAGCTCTCAGTGGCCCCAAGAGAAAAAATCTACTCATTTTGTGCGGATTCAATTAGCAATTAAACGCATGACAGAGTTATTAGAAGATATCCTCGTAATTGGCAAAATCGAAGCCAATACCTTGCAGTTTCAACCGGTTTCCTTAAACCTCGAAAAATTTTGCCGTCAACTGGTAGAAGAGCAGCAGCTCAACGACAGCAATCAACACCCGATCGCCTTTCAATATGAAGGCGGCAACTGCGAGGCTCAAATGGATGAAAAACTGCTGCAGCAAATCTTGGGAAATGTCCTCTCAAATGCCATCAAATATTCCCCCGTCGGCAGTACAGTTTCCTTGCACCTCAACTGTCTAAACAAAGAAGCTGTTTTCCAAGTTCAAGACCAGGGCATCGGCATTCCCCAGGCCGATCGAGAGCGGATATTAGAAACTTTTTACCGATCTCCCAATGTCGGCACTATTTCGGGAACAGGTCTCGGTTTAGCAATTGTGAAGAGGGCTGTGGAACTTCACGGCGGCCAACTTGCGATCGACAGCCAAGAAGGAAAAGGCACAACTTTCACTATTACCTTGCCTCTAATTTGCCCTCCCAGTCAATAACAACTGAATTATCAACTATACATATCCGCGATTTAACGATTAATTAAGCGCCTAACTAACAAACTTATCAAGTGTCTGAACCCAGATTTTTCCAACCAACTACTAACTAAAAGGAGCTATCACCGTGGCTAAGATTTTGGTAATAGAAGACGAAGAAGCGATTAGAGAAAATATTTTAGAGTTGCTGGAAGCCGAGAATTTTGAAGGAATAGGAGCGATTAACGGCAAAGTCGGCATCAAATTGGCGATCGAAAAAATCCCGGATTTAATTTTGTGCGACATGATGATGCCGGAAGTAGACGGTCACGGCGTCATCAAAGCTTTGCGATCCGAACCCTTGACTGCCACAATTCCGTTTATTTTCCTCACAGCCAAAGCCGATAAAGTTGACGTTCGCAGGGGCATGGAACTGGGAGCGGACGATTACATTACTAAGCCCTGTACGCCGCAAGAACTGCTAAAAGCCATTGCTATTAGACTGGAAAAACAAAAAACAATTAGCCGACAATCTCAAAAGACGCTAGACGAATTACGCACTAATATTAGTATGTCGCTGCCCCACGAATTGCGGACTCCTTTGAATGCAATTCTGGGTTTTTCTGAGCTAATTCTGTCAGAATATCATGTCTTAGAGGAATCAGATATCTTAGAGATGATCGGTCAAATTCAAACTTCGGGTCATCGCTTGTATCGGCTAATTCAGAACTTTTTGCTGTATGCAGAACTGGAGATAGCAGCCACAAATCCCGAACGGCTCAAGGAGATGCGAAACAGCGAATTTAGCTGTGTAAAATCTTTGCTGAGTCAAAAAGCGCGGCAGCAAGCAAAACACGCGAATAGAACAGACGATTTACAATTAAACTTGCAAGATTCGTCGGTTGCTATTGATTCTGTCAGACTCGCAAAAATTGTTGAAGAACTATTGGACAATGCCTTCAAATTTTCTTTAGAAGGAACGCCTGTTTTATTAAGCAGTTTGGTCGAAAATCAGACTTTTATTCTGTCTGTCAAAGACCAAGGCCGCGGCCTGACTGCCGATCAGATTGCACAGCTAGAAGCTTACAGGCAGTTCGATCGCAAACTTTACCAACAAGCAGGTTTGGGATTGGGCCTGGCTATTGTTCAACGCCTTGTAGAATTGCACGGAGGGGAATTTAAAATAGAAAGTTTGCCACAGCAAGAAACCATAGTTTGCGTTTCCCTGCCTGTCTAAACAATGATTATTCCAGTTTCAAAAAAGAATACAACTGTAGGCAAACTCCCAACCCTTATGGAATAAATCATTGCCAATTCTCAAATCTAAACTCTAATATCATGTCCGGTCGATTACCATTCATCAGGTAGGGGCGGGTTCACCACAATATCTGCCAATAATTGACAATCTCAAAAACCCGCCTGGCCGGGATATTATGGTCAATCGATCGGACATGATATAAAATGGTATTATGCAGGAGCGATCGCTCCTTTCAGACACCGCTCCATATAAATTTGAGCTACCTTATCATGAGGGTTGATTTCCAAGCAGGCCGAAAACCATCTTTTAGCTTCGACACAGTTGTCACTATTGTAGAGTACCAAAGCTTGCTCAAAGATTGTCTTGGTCTCTAACTTTTTCTGTCGTAACTCTGGCGGATCGGCCGCAAATACTTCATAAAGTGTTACCATTCGCGATTTGCCTTTAACTGTTACGCGATCGATCAACCTCAAATCATAAATATCGTTCAACTGTATAAAAGTATTGTGAGTAATTAACATCGAAACTCCATACTCTTTCGTCAAAGTTTCCACGCGGGAGGCTAAGTTTACCGCATCGCTAATCACCGTGCTGTCCATCCGACTTTGGCCGCCAACCGTGCCTAACATCAAAGAACCCGTATTGATTCCTATGCCAATTTGCAGCGGCGGGCGATCGACCTGATTACGACTAATATTATACTCGTTAAGCTCTTCTAGCATTGCAATTCCAGCTTTCACAGCATCGTCCGCACTGCCATTAAACAGCGCCATAATCGCATCGCCAATGTATTTATCAATAAAACCAAAATTGTCAGTAATTGCCGGTTCCATCCGCGACAAATAACCATTAATAAATTGAAAATTCTCTTCGGGACTCATCCTTTCCGAAAGAGAAGTGAAATCGCGGATATCTGAAAATAGCACCGACATTTCTTTCTGCACCTGATCGCCTAATTTGACTTCCAGAATACTTTCATATCCCAGAAAGTGGAGAAATTCGTGCGGTACAAACCGCCCGTAAGCATCTGTTAATTTTTCTTCTGCTGCTAAAGCTTTTTGCAAATCGTCTGTGAATTGGCGGCGCTCGGTTTCTACCTCTAGACGTTCCGTGATGTCTTGAAAAGCGGCGATAGCGTAAACTATGTTTTTCCGTTCGTCGTAGATTGGAGTCGCCCAAACCTCGATCGGCACAATCCGATCTGACCCACGAATTTCTAGCTCGTCCATACGCACAAATTCTCCCCGCAACGCCCGAACAATCGGTTGGCTATCCCTCGGATACAATTGATTAGTTCCAGCGTCGTAAAAATGATAAGCTTCAGGAAATTGCTCAGTAGCCCCATCAAAAATTAAACCTTCGGCTAGTATCCTTTCGCCCCAAGAATTCATGTAAAAAGGTTTACCATTACCATCGACAACAAATAGTCCCACCGGCATCGCTTCCAGGAATTGAGTCAATCGGCTTTCGTTTTCTGACAGTGCCTCATTTAACTTTTCTTGGGCCGCCAAAGCTTTTTCTAAATCATTAGTAAACCTGATTCGTTCCACTTCCACCTGTCTTTGCAAACTAATATCCTTAGCAAAACCCTGATAGTAAAGCACTTCACCGTTAGCATCATAAACGGTGCGCGCATACTCAGAAATCCAGATAATGCTGCCATCTCGACAGTAAACCTGAGACTCAAACTCACACAGAGTACCGTGCTGTTTCATCAGCGCCAGAAACTCTTGACGGCGGTTCGGTTCCACGTACAATTGCTGCTGAATATCATTAATACTTTCTATCAATTCTGACGCAGAATCGTAGCCGTAAATTTCCGCCAGAGCAGGATTCGCACTGAGAAAATGTCCGTCCGGCGTCGTCTGAAAAATACCTTCTAGAGCATTTTCAAATATCCCGCGATACTTCTCTTCAGCTTGAATTAGCGCCTCTTCAGCTTCCTTGCGTTCACTTATGTCACTAAAAGCAATAATCGCATAGGAAATGTCGCCTGTAGAATCATAAATTGGAGTTGCCCAACTCTCTACAGGAATAATCTTATTAGCTGTACGAATTTCTACACCCTCAGTCCGCACATTTTCGCCCCTAAGCGCCCGCATAATTGGCAATTCTTCCACGGGGCATCTCTGATTAGTCCCGGCTTTATAGAATTGATAAATTGCTGCTTTTTGCTCTGAATTAATATGCGGCACAGTGCCTTTGCCAAATACATCCCGCGCTTTCTGGTTAGCGTAGAAAGATTGCCCGTTTGCATCAAGTACACATACGCCCAATGGCATAGCTTCTAGATATTGCGTCAAGCGACTTTCGTTTTCATGGAGTTTGGCAATCAGCATCGCCTGCTTGCGGTTTAATTTTACCAACTCCTCATTCATTTCCTGAAGTTCTCTTTGTTTTTCAGCTAATTTTTTATCTTGAAAATATCTATATATAGCCTCAGTGACAGTTAATTTTAAGTCATCACATTGCCAAGGTTTAGGTATATATCGGTACAATTTAGCATAGTTAATAGCATTGGCTACCGCCTCCAAATCTGCCTGCCCCGTCAGCATAATCTTGAGACAGTTAGGCGAGATAGCATGAACTCTGCTTAATAGTTCGTCTCCTTTCATACTAGGCATGATATGATCCGAAATCACCAAAGGAACTTCATACTGTTCTGCTAAAAGTTCTGACAGCAACTCTAAAGCTTCTTCGCCACTTTGGGCCGTTTCAATTAAATATTTATCTTCAAAGGCTTTTAGCAGGTCTATTTCCAGACTATCAAGTATAGTCTGCTCATCATCGACACAAATAATGACTGGTTTTTTCATAAATTTGCTAGACCAGACTTAATTGCTTCAATTAATTCTTGATTTTGCCAAGGTTTTTCTATGAAAGCATGAAGATTTGCTTGAGCTTTTGTGCGTTCGATTGCTTCTTTGTCTGCTTGTCCTGTCAGCATTACTTTCACAATTTGCGGATATTTTTGATGAATTTTAATCAGCAACTCATCTCCTTTCATTCCGGGCATCAACCAATCAGAGACAATTACTAAAATCTTAACATCAGCTTCACATAGCTCTTCAATAATTTCCAGGGCTTCGGCAGCACTTTCAGCAAATTCGCAAAGATATTTACCGTTAAATGCCTGTTGCAGTTCAATTTCCAGACTTTCCAACACCCCTACTTCATCGTCCACACACAAAATTGCTGATTTAGACATCGCTAGTTTCCTTATTTAGTGTGGCAGGGTGAACCCTCATGGCTGCACACCGTTTTCCAAATTCTACATTCTGCGTGGCTAGACTGCAAATTTTCGCCCCAGACTTCGCTCTGCGGCGCTTTACCTACTCAGTTAAATTAATCGGCAAAGACACGGTAAATGCTGTTTTACCTGGCCTCGACTCCACATCAATTTTACCCTGATGTTTTTCAATTATTTTTTTCACAATATCCAATCCCAACCCGCTGCCTTCTCCCGCAGGTTTGGTAGTAAAAAACGGCTCAAAAATTTTCCGAATAATCTCTGGTTGAATTCCCTTACCGCTGTCAATAATTTTGACCAACACGCTGGTATCTTGTTGTACCGCGTCAATTGTTAAAGTTCCTTGATTGTCCATCGCTTGTAAGGCATTGTGAATTAAATTTGTCCAAACTTGATTGAGTTCGTCGGGATAACACAGTACCACAGGCAATTGATCTTGATAGTTTCTGATGACTTCCACACCCTGCTTGATGTGGTTTTGATAAAGAGTTAATACAGTTTCAATTCCGTCCGTAATATTCACTTGTATTTTTTCCCCATTTACATCGTAACGCGCATAATTTTTTAGAGCAAAGACGACTTTTGCAGCGCGTTCAGTAGCGGTAGCGATGGTTCGGGCGCTTCTGTGAATGCTAGCAAACTCGTAGGCTGTTTTTATAATATTTTCGCTGTCAGGATCTTTGAGCAACGACAAGAATTCTTGCAGATTTCCTTGCAATCCGATATTGATTAAAATGCTAGCAATGCTGTCCGCATTGTCAATGCCTTCCGACTCTAGTTCCTGCTTCACGCCTTTTTTCAATACCCGTTTTTCTCGCGTAGATAAAGAGTAATTTTGTTGACTAGAACTGTACATCAAGCGCAAGAAATCGTGCTGGCGTTCGGCTGACAGTTCTTTAAAAAAAACTGGCAAACTTTCGAGATTGTTATCCAAAAAGCTGGTAATATTTCCAATAGACGACCGAATTGCCCCCAGCGGCGTATTAATTTCGTGAGCAATGCCGGCAATTAGTTGCCCTAATGCCGCCATTTTTTCTGATTGCACTAATTGATTCTGAGTAGCTTGCAGTTGGTCTAAAGTAACTGTAAGTTCATTATTTTTTTGTTGGAGTCTTTTTCGCAACTGGCACATTGCTAAATGGGTTTCTACCCTAACTAGAACCTCTTCCACCTGAAAGGGCTTGGTAATATAATCTACCCCGCCCACTGCAAAGGCTTTGACCTTATCAAGTACGTCATTAATCGCGCTAATAAAAATCACCGGAATGTCGCAAGTTCCTTCATCAGCTTTGAGCTTTTCGCAAACTTCATATCCATTCATTTCGGGCATCATAATATCCAGCAAAATCAAATCTGGAGGCATACCTTTTGCCGCCGAAAGGGCTAAGTCGCCACTAGGTACCGGGCGCACTTTATAACCCTTGCTATTCAAAATTCCGGCTAGCAGCCGCAAATTAGCTGGGGTGTCGTCAACTACTAAAATATTACCGCGATCGGTGCTAGGAATGTCGTTATTCATGTGATATTGCTTCCGAAATTAAATTTAAAACTTTGTCGTACTCAAAATTTTCTATACAAGTTGCGATCGCACCAGCCGTTACTGCATCCTTTAATCGAATTTGCTCTATCAAGGTATTAATTAACTCCATATCTGCATTCAGTATAGCTAGCTTTAAATCAGCTACCAGTGAATCAGGCAAGTTTACGAAATCAGTCGCACTCATAGCGCGATCGCCCTCTTTGATTGCCGATAAATCCGTTTGATCCGCATCTTCATAAATATAGCGCACTCCGATATGTTTGTGCATAGCATCAAAAATATCGGCTTCCCGGAAAGGCTTCCTCATAAAAGCATCGCAGCCCGCCGATAAAATAACTGCCCGTTCTTCCTCCAAAACGCTCGCTGTCAGCGCAATAATAGGTGTAGCTTGACCTTTAATAGTACCTTTAATGTATTGCGTAGCTTCGTAGCCGTCCATCACAGGCATTCTCATGTCCATCCAAATGAGATGCGGTTCCCAACTATCGCAAATCTCAATAGCTTCTTGACCGTTAGTAGCTTCTTTTAGTTCAAAACCCAGAGGAGACAGGATTTTAATTAACAGTTGGCGGTTCAGCGGTTTATCGTCTACTATCAAAATTCGATAGGTCTGTTGGTTGGGAACCAGGGCAATAACATTCCTGCTCGGTTTTGGGCTTTCAATATCAGTCGCCTCGACCGCAATAACTTGAATGTCAAACTTAAAATTAGTTCCCTTACCCACAGCAGAACAGACGCTCATTTCGCCGCCCATTAATTCTACAAATTTGCGACTGATGGGCAATCCCAAGCCGGTACCTTCTTGCGAATCTTTGCCTGTCTTGGTTTGCACGAAGGGTTCAAAAAGATCGTCTAATTCATTGGTAGCAATACCGGGTCCAGTATCCTCGACTTCAAAATGAAGAAAGAAGGAAGAGGTAGAAGCTGAATCGTCATTTTTGGTGGCAATGATCGGGTTGTTCGACGGACTGAATTGAGAGATTTTGATACCATTGATGGCGGAGATTTCAGTATCATTTGATACTTCAGATGGATAAAAAAATCCCCCTTCTGCCTGCTGATTTCTGCCTAGTGACTGCTTGCTAACTCTTACCGCTACACTGCCTTCATCGGTAAATTTAAGAGAGTTATTGAGCAGATTAATTAAGATTTGCCGCAATTTTAAATCGTCCGTTTCTACGTATTGTGGCACTTCGGGACTGCGCTCAAAAACTAACTGCAGGTGCTTGTCATCTGCTTTGATTTGAAACATATCTTCCAAGTCGTTTAGCAGGCGGAAAAGGTCTAATTTTTTGGAATTTAGGGTGGTGCGCCCCGATTCAATTTTAGATAAATCGAGTACGTTATTAATCAGGGTGAGCAGGTGTTCTCCGCTGCTGCTAATTATGCTAATATTTTCTTGATCTTCTGGGGAGAGAGTTTGGCTGCGAGTCATCAGTTGGGAAAAGCCGAGAATTGCATTGAGAGGCGATCGCAATTCGTGGCTCATATTAGCAAGAAAAGTGCTTTTAGCTTGGTTCGCTACTTCCGCTTTGTCTTTCGCTACAGCCAATTCTGCCGTCCGCTCTTGCACTCGCTGTTCTAAAGTTTCAAAAGATTGTTGCAGTTGTTGAGCCATGCTGTTAAATGATTTCGCTAATTCCCCTAATTCGTCAGAACGTTCGCTTTCTACTGTTTTGTCCCATTCACCTTTAGCAATATTTTTGGCTGCTATATTTAAGCTCAAAATAGGATTTGTTACCCACTGAGAAGTCAGAATGCCAATCGCCACAGCTACTCCTAAAGCTGCGAAACACAGCAAAATCGCTGTGCGGGTATTAGCATCGATTTCTTTGGTGAAATCTGCTTCGGGAACAACTACGACAATCAGCCAGTCTAAACCTTTGCCGTCTTGAAACGGCAAGACTTTTAAAAATTGTCGCTTGTCATCTATGTCAAAGCTCAATAACTCGGATTTTTTAATTTGGTCTAATTTTTTAAACTTGGCAGTCAAATATTTAGCTGTCGCTTGAGTAAAAGGGTTGCTGCTTTCTTCCACTTTAAACAATTGTCTTTCATTACCTTTAGTGCGAAACGGTTTTTCTGTTGTGGAAGTTGCTAACAAAGTACCCTGGCGATCTATAATAAATGTTTGACCGGATTTGCCAACTTTGAGACTGTTGAGAAATCTCCCAAGATGGTCGAGACGCAAAGCAGCAAATAAGACTCCTTCTAGCTGATTTTTGTAGGTGTATACGGGTTGGATAGCGCTGATAAGTAATGTCGGTTCTAGTAAGGAAACAAAAACCGAACTCCAAGTAGGTTTGCCGACTTTGACGGCTTTTTGGTACGCAGGATGTTGCCGATGATCATAGTTTTTGGCAAGGGTGGTAATTGTAGTGCGATCGCCGAGAGCGTTCGTATTGTAAGAATTAAAATTAAACCCAGTAGATGGGTCTATCACATTAATCATTCGGGAGCCGTTAGAAAGTTGTTGACCGCATCTATAATCTCCATGCTTGTTGCCAACGGAGGTAAAATTGATATAGGGATATAATTGTACTTGGCGCCAAAGATATTTATCCCAAGCTGATAAGTTTTCCATCTTTAACAAGCCGAGCTTGACAGCATCCAGCTTGGTTTGATTGATTTGATGGGGAGTAGTCAGGTAAACTTGCAGGTTTTGCTCGACACGCAAACTCACCTCGCTCATTAACTGACTGGCAAGGTTATTAACTGCTTTTTGCCCGTTTCTAAAAGACAGATATCCTACGAGCCCCACGCCTCCCACTATTTGCAGTATAAATGGAACTATGAGAACAGTTCGCAGCGGTAATTTGTCTAAAATTTTAGAAACCATAAGATTGAGGGGTTTGGTGAACTTAGTCTAGAGCCGTATTTGCACAACCTGTCTTAACTGCAGCACCATTTATTTACTGCCGGTTAGCTAGGGGAAATTGATGCGGGCTATTTTAGCTATGGCAGGCGATCGACCCCGATCGAATGTGAACCTAATGTTTGCTCGATTAATGGCTATTATTTTACCCATTGTCGTATTATTGTTACCATTTAGGTAAAAGTTGCAGTCTCTGGCTTCGAGAACAGCCTGATATTCGATCGCACGGGCGAGTTTAATCCGCATGGGTCAAGCGGTTTGGAGGCCGGCCAGGAAATTTGCGATCGGCACTCGCCATTTTCCGCAAGACGTGTTATACTCTAAAAAGTCGAGGGCACGTAGCTCAGTGGATAGAGCATCAGGTTCCGGTCCTGAGGGTCGGGGGTTCAAATCCCTCCGTGCTCACTTTCTATGTCTTTTGCGGAGTAAGGGTTTCAGGTTAATTGTATTACCGATAGTCCTATTTTCCGCTCAAATTTCGCTCCCATCTGTTCCAAGTATCTCCAAAACCACCTCCATATCTGCCAAGTTTGCGCCGGACTTTTTGCGTCGCGCTTTCAACTGGTTGAGCAGGTCGGCTGGCTCTGAAAATTCTGCGACGGTCGGAGCGGAGTTTTCCAATCGCTCCGTGCTCATTTAAATTTATAGAGTCAGGAACTCAGGGCTAAAGCCACTGAGCTTGTAAGAAATTACAAGCTATTCTGACCAGCTTAAGTCTTAACTGACTACGTTATTTGAGTCACGACACTCCTTGAATGCGAAGCTAGTTTTCCGCTCTGTCCGAAGCAATTAAACAGTCTTAAAGTCACGCTCGAAAGTGTTGCAGGTCTAAAAAGCTCTTATAACCTTGGCGAAGCTAACATTACCCGAAAGGGACTCGGAGACAACCATATCTCCATAGAGGGGCAACCATACCCCTCTAACCCCGCAAGGGGATTCAAGGCGATTGAAATCGCCGTGTCGTTTTCCACGAGCGGGCTGAAGCCACGCTCGTTTCCCACTTACCGAGTATTTTTTATGACTGATTTTGAGAGACCGGGGACAAATTTTTGTCCTCGGTGTCAATGTGATTTAAGCGTCAGTGTCAAAAATCGAATCGCCGCTGTAGTCGCAGGTCGCGGACTGATTGCGCCCCTGTTGCTTGGCACGGTAGAGTGAACGATCGGCGATCGCAATCAAGTCAGCCGATGATAGTTCCGAAATCGGAATCAAGTTGGCGATACCCATACTAATAGTAACTACATCGCTCACATCAGAGGTTTTGTGAGGAATATGTAAAGCTTGAATAGCAGCGTGAATCCGTTGGGCCACCGAACTCGCTCCTTCAATATCTGTATTAGGCAAAATGATGGCAAATTCTTCTCCGCCGTAACGCGCCACTAAATCCGCCGGACGGTAGACCACTTCTTGCACAGTCTGAGCAAGTTTGAACAGACAACTATCCCCCATTTGATGACCGTAGCAATCATTATAGCGTTTGAAATAATCCACATCAAACAACAAAAGAGAAATAGGTTTTTGTTCCCGGTATAGCCGCTGCCATTCCTGCTCTAAGCGGTCATTAAAACAGCGGCGATTAGCAATTTGAGTCAACCCATCAATATTTACCACTTGTTCTAAGAGATGAGTAGCGCGGGCTAGTTCTTCGTTAGAGAGTGCCAGTTGTTGATTAATTTCTCTCATGCGCGCTTGAGCCTGCTGCCTTTCTACCAATTCCTTCTGCAACTTCTGAAAAATATCCGCTTGTTTAATTGCGATCGCTAACTGATTAGCAATCTGTTTAACAAGGTCAATTTCAAATTCTTCCCATTGCCGAGGAGCAGAACATTGATGAATACATAACAACCCCCACAAATCTTGTCCATTGAGCAACGGCGCAACTAAATTAGCCCGAACCGGAAATTGTTTCCAAAGAGCGCGGTAACAGTGTTGAAGGTCAATATTATTGATATTTTCAACTACCTGCATTCTCCATTCTTGATATGAATCAGGATATGGTTCACCACCACACGGGTCGTTAAATTGATTTTTGCTTACCAATTTACATCCTTCGCCTACGGATTCTGAAACAAACTCACCATATCCAAAATTACTGTCAGGATAGAACTTAAATATGCCGACGCGCTCGGCATCAAGAAACACGCGAATCTCCTGGGAAGCAATCTCAAAAATTGTAGACAAATCAAGAGATTGACGGATGTGTTGAGTAATTTCTTGAAGTAATATCGCCTTGTCGTACTGTTTCCGCAGGGCGATTTCCGCTTGCTTTTGGGCGAGAATAGCTGCCTCGGCTGCTTTTTTTGCTTTAATAATTTCACCTTCGTACAGGATACGCTGGCGGATACAGATCAAGATGCAATCGTTGATGAAGCTTCCTCCCTTCTCTCGACGCACAGCGTTGATCAGCATGGGTATCTCACTACCCTCCTTCGACCTTAATGAGAAGTAAATTTCCTCTACTTTACCGTGGAGCTTCAACAGGGGGAAGAAATGGGTTTGATAGAAAATCCGGCTGGCGATCGGCAGAATGGATTCCATCTTCTGTCCCCGCAGTTCATCGGGTTCGTGTCCGAGTAATTGCACTAATGTGGCGTTGACCATTAGGATCGTACCATCGTCAGCAAACGAGAGGAATCCACAGGGTGACGTGTTGAGTAGCTCGTCTATCTGGTAGGTCATGTTTGCCATACAAATCAGGTAGTATGAGGTACACTCAAATACTCCTTAATCATCTCGATCGTCTCTTGTGGATGACTCATGTGCGGGCAATGTCCCGTAGCTTTCATCAGCCGTAGCGTACTTTTAGGCAGGTGGCGGTGGAGATAATGCCCTACCTCGGTGGGAGCTACCATGTCCTCACTACATTGCAATATCAGTGAAGGTACTGAGGCCTTCGGTAAATCACTGCGATTGTCAGAGTAAAAAGTTACCTCGGCAAAGCGACTTGCAACTACCGGATCGGTGGAACAAAAACTTGCCTCAAGTTCCTCACTTAACTCTGGACGCTCCTCATTCTGCATCACCATTGGCGCCATAAAGCTTGCCCAACCAATGTAATTTTTCTCCATGATATCGAGGAGATCCTCAATATCTTTGCGCTCAAACCCTCCGTAATAATTCGGTAAATCATTGATGTAGCAGGGTGAAGGCCCTACGAAAATCAGGCGATTAAAGTAATTAGGAGCTTGAATTGAGGACAGAAGGCCGATCATACTGCTGACAGAATGACCGACAAAAATCACATCCGTCAACGCCAATTCTTCACAGATATCGAGGACATCCTGAACATAGCCATTGATGTGGCTGTACCGTTCAGGACTGTAGGCACTAATATCCGACTGTCCCGAACCTACATAATCAAATAGGAGGATTTTGTAGTCCTTCTCGAAGGCCGGTGTTACGAAACGCCACATATTTTGATCGCACCCAAATCCATGAGCAAACATTATGGTCTGGGTGCCTTGTCCAAACAATTTTATATTATTCCGTAAAAAAAATTTGTCAGTCATTTGAGCAACACGAGCATTAAATTGATTATAAGACTTTTGCGCGCTTTTATGAGGGAGGATTGCTTATCCCACATAGTGGTAGACAACAATTCAGGATGTCGGATTAATTGAGTGGCAACCTCAGCACTGACAGGCTGGCTAAACATATAACGGGAGCATCTCAATGAAAGCAGCCCTCCGCTAGAAATTGGAGTTAGGAGTCAGGAGTCAGGAGCCAGGAGAAAAGAGTCAGAAGGAAGAAGGAAGGAGCCAGAAGAAGTGTTTTTACAAATATGAGATGCTCCCCATATAACGCTGCCCGATTTCACAGCCGAGGCTTGTAACTATTGCCATTGCGCTGGGGTTTCAATTCCTTCGGCAATTGCGATCGGATTTAAGCGATGTACCATTGCAACTAGGGCTTTGGCAATTGAGCGAGCGATCGGATCGCTGGCTAAATCACACCCAAATAAGCGAGTAAATTTGAGCGACTTCACGGGAACATTTTTCAGATTGTTAAAAGCAGCATAGGGAGTCTCAAAATCATCGACAAAAATCCCCATACCATGCTCCGATAATTGGCTCAAAAGATTTTAGGTAATGTCAACATTAAGCATCATTACCGTTCCCGTAATCTATAGCTAGAGATATTTCGGTTTCTTTTCGGTGCGCTCAACAGTGCGATCGCTCTTAGCGATTAAAGTCGGTTGGGTGAGTTGACGTGCCGACAGATTCACCGCCATATTAGGAAGAATTAGTCCTGCTGCTAGCCACTGCTGATATTGCCAGCAAGCTTGCTCTAAAACCCATTTGCTCTTCGGGCAAAATCAATCCAGTTTTTTCGGCGATGGGAATACATCGATGGCGATGAATCCAACCTAGTTCAGGAGAATACCCTCCTACTATAACTTTAACACGAGCAAGGCTACCTCTTTGCCAATATAGCTGAGGTTGATAGTACAGCAAGTATTGGCTTTCCAAGCACAATTCCAGAGATTTGCGATCGCCAAGGTAATGATTTTTGATAATAAAATTAGTCTTAATATCTTTGTAAAGGCAATCCCCCGTGGTTCCGCTAATCTAGGGGTAGTAGGGATAGGCACGACGCGGCACTAAGCTGCTAGGCCAGAAAGATTTTCTGGTATGTTCTAGAATCGGATTGGGACAGAATTTGATGATTTTTGAGATGTCATTGAAATATACAATTTAGAGGCACAACAGCTTACCCCTAGATTTTTACCACAACCTATTTAGTGGGATTGCTACAGCAAAATGCGCTGATGAAGAAGGCAATAAAAGCTCAGATTTTAGCACTTAAGAACCTCCCAAACATTGTTGCGGTTGCTATAAATGTTCACCAACTCCTCAAATTAAAAAAGTTGGGTTTCCTCGCTCAACCCAACCTACTTTTAACGACCAATCACTACTAACTCTCAAATATCCTCATCGTCTTGACCTTGCACACCCTGGAGAATCCGCGATAGCTCACTCTTCTCATTAATCGTAATCCGACTCGGAGAACCGCTGATAATCCGTTCGTAACCACTGAACGAATCTTTAATTTGCGGCCCTCTTTCAGTAATTGTGTATTCTCGAATTCCTTTGTCGTGCCACGAACCGCGCATCTTAAACACATTAATTGCCCGCGACATTTCTCCTCGAATCTCTACATACTGTAACATGATAATCGTGTCAGTAATCGTAGAAATATGGGAGTCCGTAATCGAATGAGAACCCATAAACTGGTCGCTTGTATTCGTGAAAAAGCCGGTTATTTCTTCCTGCTTCGCAAAACCTGTCACTCCGATCACAAATTGCCTGAAAGCATTATTGCTGACACCTCTAGCTAACGCCGACAGCGAGTCTATAGCAATTCGAGAAGGTTTGAACTCAGCAATTTCTGATTTAATACTCTGCAAGTGGTCTTCCAGACCCGCCGATTCCGGGTAAGTGCACAGCAGCTTCAACAGTCCTTTCTCTTCCATTTCCTCAAAATCAATTCCCCAAGAATAAGCATTGCGGAACAACTGGGCCCGCGACTCTTCATAGGCAAACAACAGCGCCCGATTGCCGTTCATACAAGCATTCTGCAAGAACTTGCTAACCAACAGCGTTTTGCCTGTTCCCGTTGCACCCGTAGCCAAAATAATCGAGTCTTTGAAGAAACCGCCACCGCACATCTCGTCGAGAGTTTTATCGCCCGAAGAAACCCGCACGTTTGAAGACTTTTGAGTTAATCGCATCGCCCCCAATGGGAAAATATTAATTCCGTCATTAGTCATAGTAAAAGGATATTCGCCCTTCATGTGAGTTGTACCGCGCAACTTCAAAATTTCGATGGTGCGGCGGCGGCGTTCTCCTTCCAATACGTTGCGAACAATCACCACATTATCCGACACAAACTCTTCCACCCCAAACCGAGCCACCGGGCCGTATTCTTCCACCCGTTCCGTAGTCATAACTGTAGTTGCTCCTACTTGTTTGAGGCGCGCAACTAAGCGAAAAATTTCTCGGCGCACCACCGATGCAGCGTCGTACTGCTGAAATACGGCTGTCACCGAATCTATAGAAACCCGCTTGGCTTTGTATTTGCGAATGGCGTACTGAATTCGCTCAATTAAGGCTGATAAATCAAAATTTCCTACGATATCTTGACCTTCCGGATCGGGGGAAGCGTCCAAAATAAATAGCTTGCCTTCCTCGATTAACTGTGCCAGATCCCAACCGAAACTGCAAGCATTTTTAATAATATCTGTCGGAGATTCTTCAAAAGTTACGAACACTCCCGCTTCGTCAAAATGGGTAATTCCGTTATAGAGAAATTGTACGGCAAATAAAGTTTTTCCCGTTCCTGACGTGCCGCTGACTAGGGTGGTTCTGCCGAGTGGCATTCCGCCGTGACTGATGTCATCGAAACCCTCAATCATCGTGCGAATTTTTTCAACTCCTGGCGTTACCAATCCTTTTCGTTGAACCGTTTGACTAATTTCATTCATGTCGATTTTTGTCAACTCTCAGTATTCTTTAGTTGTCACTCATTAACCGCGGATCATGAGTCTTTGTACCCAGCTTTTAGTTTTGGCTCTTGCTCAATAACTAATGACTGCTGACTGCTGACTAATGACCCCGCCCAAAAACCGATACCGTGCCACGTACTCCTGTCGTGGAAAGATAAAAATTTTAGACTTTTGTTCAACCTCCCAGATTCATCTGTTGAGTAAACCTAAAATCTAAAATCGTTCGACGATCGCGGGACTCGACGCTTCGACGCTCGCGCTCGCCGAACGTTTCACGTCAAACCGAAGTCTCAAATCTAAAATCGACTGACTCTTACCTGATTATCTTATGAATTCATGTCTTCTTCGCGAAGTTCTTCATAGAGCAAATCTAATCCTATCAGAACTTTCTCACGATCGGACAAATCGCCAATAATTTTTCGCACCGGCGGCGGCAGGATTTTTGCCAGCGTCGGGGTTGCCAATATTTTGTCCTCTTCTGCTAGCTGAGGATTTTTGAGAACATCTATGACTTTCAGCGCGTAGACGCCTTGAAATTCTTGTTCTAGGATGTCCTTTAGGGTTTTCAAAGCTCGCACTGAGTTGGGAGTATTCCCCGCAACGTACAGCTTCAGAACGTAGGTTTTCTTCAGAGGACTCATGAACTTTTTTAAATGTTGAGTATTAGTTGTCAGATGTTAGTTGTAGTTGTTATTTGTCTTAAATCCGCTGTTCTTTGTTATTTTATAATAATTGCTGCCTCGCGCTCGCGCGGCCGTTGGTCGGCTGCTTTCTTTTTTGTTAGATTCTACCTTCTACCTTTTCTTTCTTAAATTAGGCCTAATCCCTGCTACATTCTACCTTGAGATGTTTCTTTCGGAATCGATCGCCGATACATCTCGCACATATGAGCGATCGCGTCAATCAGGGTCAAACGGTAATCAAGCAATATTTCCTCGCTGCGTCCTTCTAATTTTAGCTGTTTAGCAAACTCGTCCATCAATTCCATGTGAATTTCTACAATTTGAGTCACGGGAACGTCAGCAAAAAAAGCCAAATTCACAAATTCATCTATTTGATTGTTGACCGCAGCATCTTGAGAAAAATAATTCAAAACGATGCCGCGATAACTTGACTTGAGTTGCTCCAAAAACTTTTGTTTCTCTGGGCCCGACAGATTTCTCAAAAAAATCTGGGAATTTCTTTTATAATACACACCTAAGTATCCTAATCGCTCCCGTAATTTTTCCGCCAGCCGCCGCTGCTGTCGGCTGAGCAAACTTTGAGCAGTCAATTGGGCTGTCGCATCGATTGTTACGGATTGGTAATTGACAGGAACCGGAGTTGAAAGCTTCAGAAATTGTGCGATCGCCCGATCGATACCTGCAGCTATTTCGCTCGCTCGAGCGATTGCCAGTTGCACCTCAGCAGGGTGATAAAAAAAAGCACAGCTTTCGTCTAGACTCTTGTTGGCGGTACAGGCTGCCGCCTCAAAACCATCTGAATATGGTGCTTCGGGCCTGCCATCTACCTGCGCGTGAGGCGAAAAAATCACAGCAGGCAAAAAGAGCGATCGTTCTTGCAGCTTGCCCAGAAGCGATCGCAGATCCCCATCCACCTCCAAAACCAAACAATCAAGGTGATAATTGTGCTTAAGGAACCCCAAAAGCTCTACTGCCGACTTAATGTGCGTTAAAGCATAGCGATCGCCTCTCAAAAGCTCGATCGCAGAGGCTGCGATTTCCTCAGAGCGGACAAAAATACCGATAGACAGTTGAGGAAGCAAAGCTGTAGGTGTACCACCTAAGTTGCCTGAAAGTGCTGGATCGCTCAGAGTTGATATCTCCTTTACAAAAAACTTAACATTTTAACAATCATCTCAACATTTATTTTAACCAATCTTAACCGCAAAATAAGTGATGCGCTTCTACAAGAGGAAGAATCAAAGTCTACTCCGTGGTTTTTGTGTCAAGCACCCTGAGCGTGATTTCTGCAATTAAGCTTAAGCCTTAAAATAATTGCTAGTCGCCTCAAATCAGGTGTAGGCATCGGACTCCCCGGTCTCGGTGCGGATACCGAGCCTGATAGCGAACTGATATAAAACAAATAAGATACAGAAATTCGCAGCTACATTGAGCATCAAAAATATTACTGCTCTCGCGAGCAGACTCTCAGGTTTGTTATGCCAGTCACCACCCCCAGTCTCAAAAATTTTATAGATCCAGTGCCGCTGTGCCTCCAAACGGGTGCGCTAGAATCGCTGCAGTCAATTTTCAGATCCTGCAACTGCGATCGAGTCGCAGTAGTCAACGAACAGTTACAGCCGCTGGGATTAGTGTACCTCCGCAGCCTTTGGGCTTGGGGAGCCGATCGCACAAACGACGGGCAGCAACCTTTGTCAGAAAGCCCGATCGCGATCGAACCAGTCAGGGCATTACCCGCCGCTATGAGCGTCAGCGAATTCTGGCAGTACCTGCAAACAGAGGAACAGAACACCCCAGCCCGGCCAAACCGTCAAACCGCAGGCATTTCATCAAACAACCCGATCGCCCTCACAGATGCCAGCGGTCAATTTTTAGGAATGCTAGACAGCCTGAGCCTGCTGCAATTCGCCGCACTTAACAGCAGCTCTCTCAGCAGCCTCCCAGAGCAGGCAACAGCCGTCAAAGAAATCGAATTAAAACCTGTTGCCGAAGCCATCGCCACGGCCCTAGGCGCTCAAGTGCGCTTTCTAGAAGCAGGATTGAAACCTTCGGAAAACCTGAACTCCCTAGTGGAACTGTTGGAAAAACTGCCCCTGCCCCTGAGATTGCAAACCCCTACCGCACAAATAGTCAGCCAAAACGCAGCGTGGCGGATTTTGCTGGGAGCAGGCCCAGAACCAGTTCCAGAACCAGCAGCAAATTTGGGTAAACACTCGCCCCGCAAACCAAGCCATTTAACAAGCGAATACAATAGCGTGCAGTTAGAGGCCATCACCAAAGAGTCCAGGAGCCTAGTAGGAGCAAGTAGATCGGACGATTCCCTGCGGGATAGCTTCGCCGCGCGTGATTCAACCGCAGCCGCCAGTTGCCCGCTGCCCCTGTACGCTGCCGCCTCCCCCTCAACCTTAACCGCTCCAGCTTGGTGCCCCACCGCCGGCAAACCAGACACCTACATTTGCGAGTGCCCCCTACAAAAAGGTCAAGAACGGATCTGGCAATTTGTCAAACAGCCACTCTCAGACAAGCTAATTTTAGTAATGGGACAAGATGTCACCGAAGAACATTTAGTCGCCAAAGAACTAGCAGCGAAAAACGCAGATTTAATCCACCTCAACAGACTAAAAGACGAATTTTTATCCTGCATCAGCCACGAACTAAAAACCCCGCTCACCGCCGTCCTCGGTTTGTCCAGCCTCCTCAAAGATAAATTGATCGGAGAACTCAACGATCGCCAAACACGCTACGCCAAACTAATCCATAAAAGCGGGCGGCATTTGATGACAATAGTTAACGACATTTTAGACTTGACCCGGATGGAAACCGGGCAGCTAGAACTAATTCCCGAACCGGTCGAAATAGCATCAACCTGCCAAAGAGCCTTTGAACAAGCAAAACAACTGCAACAGCAAGAAGAAAAAAACCCTCCCGTTCCGAGCACAACGGACGGTACAGCAAACGCAGAACCATCCGCCCAAATAGAATTTACACTCGAAATAGAACCGGGACTGAGCCACTTAATTGCCGACGAACTGCGGCTGCGGCAAATGCTGGTTAACCTCCTTTCCAATGCCCTAAAATTCACCGAGCTTGGTGGCAAAATCGGATTGAAAGTAAATGTTTGGGAAGGCTGGATCGCATTCACAGTTTGGGACACTGGCATCGGCATCCCCACCGACAAACAGCACCTGATATTTCAGAAATTCCAACAGCTAGAAAGCCCCCTCACCAGGCGCTTTCAAGGAACCGGACTGGGACTGGTACTAACTCAACGCCTAGCTCGGCTCCACGGCGGAGACGTTTCGTTTATTTCCTCCGAAAACCAAGGCTCTCAATTTACCCTGCTGCTGCCACCAAATCCTCCGGGAAATAGGAGTGAAGAAGTCCCGGCACCGGGAGCCGCTGAGGAAGAATTATTAAAACCCCAATATCAGATTCCGATCGCCAATTCTCGCTCTCGTTTAGTATTAATAGTCGAAGCAGTTCCCAAATATATCGAAGATTTAACCAACGTCATCTCAGGTTTGGGCTACCAAGTAATAGTCGCCCGTTCCGGCACCGAAGCGCTGGAAAAAGCTCGCAGGTTCAGTCCCGAAGCGATTTTCCTCAACCCGCTGCTGCCACTGCTGTCGGGTTGGGACGTGCTGACGCTGCTCAAGAGTGACCCGGATACCCGATCGATTCCGGCGATCGTCACGGCCACCAGAGGCGAAAAAGAACGGGCCAGTGTCAACAGGGCCGAAGGCTTTTTGAGCTTGCCGGTGGAAGAACCCGCTTTGCGGCGGCTGCTGGGAGACTTGATCGGCAAAAGTAATGCTAGTAGCCCGAAAGTAAAAAGTCCTTTAACCGTGTTGTGGCTCAGCCCGCAAAACAGTTCGTCTCAAGGTTCCGCTTTACTGCTCAACCCCAACTACTGCCGGGTTTTAGAAGCAGACGACCTCGGCCAAGCAGAACTCGTGGCAAGAATTTGGCGGCCCGACGCGATCGTCTTGGATGGTACAAGTCAACTGCAAAACCCCTTAGCTTTTATCGAACAGTTAAGTCGGTCTCGAAATTTGGGTTCTCTCCCCTTGGTGACTTTAGACTCCCGAACTACGCAACTGGCAAATCAAGTCAAAGGATTGTCGGTATTTCCCTGTTTAGCCACTAGCAGTCCCGACGACGGTGAAAATTCACCAACCGGGTTAATACCAAGTGCTTTGTGGCAAGTAATTCAAGTTGCTGCGGGCATGAGTTGGAAGCCCAGCATTTTATTTGCCGACATTTCGACTTTACCCGATTTGCACTCCTCTTCTGGGGGGAACCCAACGGAAGAATTGGAACATGGCGATCGATCGACAAATGCCGAGATTCCCCTCCCCAATTCCCAGTTTTCTACTCCCAACTTTCAAGCTTTGATCCAGTACATCCACACCGCAGGATTTCGAGGGTCGATCGCTCCCTGCTGGACAGAAGTTTTGCAGCAGTTGCAATATCAAAGCGTTGACTTAGTTTTGCTGTGTTTGCGAGATGCCCCCTCAGAATCAACCGCTATGCTGCAGGCGCTATCCAACCTGCGCCAAATGGCAGTAAAACTGCCAATTTTAGTCTGGGATTATCGGTCTGCCGTAAATTCGGAATCCGAGTCGATCGACTTTCTACTGCAAGAAGTATCTGCCAAAATTTTGCCTTCTTCCTTATCGGCAGCACAATTGTTAGACAAAATTCAACAGGCTTTATTAACTCACTCAAGCTCGTAAAAATGAAGGATTTACCAGGTTTGTAGTGCGGAATTAACTCGTTTATAAATCCGTAAAAATAAACTATTATTTATGAGCTAAAACAGAATTTTGTAGAGCTTTAACTGACAACCGCGAAGCCTTATTTATTAACTGATTCAACTTTATAATAGCTCATAACTTAGCTTGTTTGTAGTGACCTTCTCAGTCGTCTCTAAAATAGTGAAGAAAAACGGCTATCCTGAGTGCAAACATAATTTGAGAAGTATTTAAATGAAAACCCAGAAGTGTTGCGAGTCAAGAAGCAATATCAAAACTCAAAAATATGAGTTATTATAGGCGATCGAGAAACCCTTATATTTTTTTCTGGGGCTGTACAGTGCCTAATCGCATTCCTTTAATATCTCTGCTACTCGCACTCGGTTTGTGGACAATGCCCGAGCCTGCTGTTGCACAGGCACTCCTGCCTTACACCCTGCAAATCGACTCGGCCCAACTCGAACAAACGGCCTTGAGCCTTGCAGAAGAAGCCGTCCAGCTAGCCAGACTCCAGCAGTACCAACTAGCGGTACCCAGAGCCGAACTCGCCACACAGTTAGCGCCAAAAAATGCTCAAACTTGGACTTTGTTAGGCAGCTTGTACCTTCAAGTCGAGCAGTTTGACAAAGGCATTGAAGCTTTGGGGCAAGCTCAATCTCTGTCGCCAGAAAATCCATCAATTAAATTTGTCTTGGGAGAAGCTCATTTTCGGAAAACGAACTACGAGAAAGCAGTCGAATATTTGCAAGCAGGATTAAAACTAAAACCAGACACTCCCGGTGCATTATTTGATTTAGGCAATGCTTTTTATAAGCTGAAGCGGTTCGATCAGGCGATCGCCCAATACGAAAAAGCCTTTGCTTTAGAAAAAAACCTGTGGCCGGCTATTAACAATATCGGATTAGTCAAATACGAAATGGGAGATGTTGATAGCGCCATCAAACGCTGGCAAGAAGCGATCGTGATCGACGACAAAGCAGCCGAAGCAATGCTAGCTCTAGCAGTAGCATTGTACACAAAAGGTGACAAAGAAAAAGGCTTAGCGATGGGAGAAGCAGCTCTAAAACTCGACAAACGGTATGCTACCGTAGAATATCTCAAAGAAAACCTCTGGGGCGATCGTTTGATCGCAGATACCCAAAAGTTGCTAGCCACTCCTGAAATGAAAGCAGCACTGGCTAAAATTCAAGACGCCCCACCCCCTCCAATGTAGTCGCCCGATCCCAAATCCGGGTTTAATATCATGACGAACCCTCCGTCATATCAATTCCGGTTGCACCGGAATTATTGTTGACTGTTGACTGTTGACTGTTGACTGTTAACTTGGAGTCGAAAAACTGAATGATAGTTGAGTATTGACTGTTGATTCGATTTTACGCCCGACGATGCTAGCGGAGTTGATATCATTGCGAGGAACGAAGCAATCGCTTAGTCTCTGCGATTGCTTCCTTCCTCGCAATGACAAATAATACAAAAAAAAAGGGGTAGTAAACCCGGATTTGGTATTATAGCAATCCTAAATCATTTGCATAATTATTGTAGGGGCAATCCCACGCCCGGTTGCCCGATAGATAGGGGGTAG
>NZ_JAUBUJ010000097.1:31447-33942 GCF_036705405.1 Microcoleus sp. B13-B6 | reverse complement strand
GTCCCGCCCGTCCAAAAAGGACGGGCGGGACGCCCATCCCACAAACTTGTGGAAGTTATTTAATTCTCATTCCTTATCCAATTCTCAGTCCGCTAGGAGTGGACGAAAGTTTGTTCGCGGTTTCAACCGGCGAGGGAGCTCGGATTTGGGATCGCACCCATAAAAAAAAGTAGAGGTGCGATCGATCGCATCTCTACAGTAATTCTAAATAAGGTGCACCGAGTGCACCCTACCAATTAGCGGTTCTGGGGAACAGGAGCACTCGGTGCTCCAGAAAAAGTCGCCTCACCAGTCTTAGCCCGCTTTTTGATCAAGATAGGCTTGACGCTGTTTTCTCCACCAATCGGGGGATCTTCTTGTTGAGCGTAATCAGCGCCCATCCAAGCAGGACGGCTTTGATCGAAAGCCATTTGCAAAGCAGCAGCGGCGATCGCGTGGGAGTCGTACTCCTCGGATAACTGAGACACCAGAGGCAAGAAAGATGCCATCCGTTCGCCAGCCAAAGCTTCGCGAACTTTACCCTGCATCTTTTCCAACTGACGAGCTTCAATTTGCGCCCGTGTCGGAATGTTTCGCACCGTCAAGCTCGATCGCACGTGGCGTTCAATCAAGCGCAGTTTGCGGCGATCGACCGGTTGAATCAGCGTAATCGCCGTTCCTTCGCGACCAGCCCGGCCCGTGCGTCCGATCCGGTGAACGTAGCTTTCCACACTGTCGGGCAAATCGTAGTTAATAACGTGAGTCAAGTGATCCACGTCCAAACCCCGTGCCGCAATATCAGTCGCCACTACCCAGCGCACCTGACATTGGCGGAACCGATGCAGCAAGCGTTCCCGCTGTGCCTGATTCAAATTACCGTGATACTCATCAACGCTGTGACCTGCTGCTTGCAGTTGGCTGGTGAGTTCTGCAGCCGACTGCCGAGTCCGCACAAATATCAGTGCAGATTCCGGGTCTTCCATTTCTAGGATTGGCTGTAGAGCTCTTGCCTTCGACCAGCCACGGGGAATCATGTACACGCCTTGGCTGATGCGCTTTGGCGTTGCTTTTGGCTGTTCTACGGTGACGTTGACTGGGTTACGCAAATGCCGCGCCACCAGTTTCCGAATGGAAGGTTCCATCGTCGCCGAGAAAAATGCCGTTTGACGTTCTTGTGGTGCTGCATCCAAGATTTTTTCCACATCTTGAATAAAGCCCATGCTCAGCATTTCGTCAGCTTCATCCAAAACCAGCCATTTTACCTTGTCTAGTTTCAGGCTGCCGCGGCTGAGCATATCCAATATGCGTCCGGGTGTACCGACAACGACGTGAACGCCGCGCTTCAAACGCTGCATTTGACGATCGATCGATTGACCGCCGTACACTGTCAGAACTTGCAGAGAGCGACCCACTTTTACCGGGCCGTCGCTGCTGATGCCGCTCAAATCGCGGATGGCTTCAGTTACTTGCATCGCCAATTCGCGAGTCGGCGTCAGCACCAGTGCTTGCACCGCAGTTACATCTAAATCAATCCGCTCCAAGATGGGCAACGAGAATGCTGCCGTTTTGCCTGTCCCTGTTTGGGCTTGACCCACAACGTCGCGACCTGCTAACAGGTGCGGAATTGCTTGTACTTGGATGGGAGTAGGTTCTGTAAAGCCTAGTGTTTCCAGATGGAGAACGAGTTCTTCCGAAAGACCTAAGCCTTCAAACAATAAATTCATTAATGCTCCTAATAACGAGTCTTAGCCTTCTAAGTTGCCCAACTCGGATGCGGATTTCTGCTCGGCGGCAGGAACTCATAAGAGTTCTTTATGGTGCTGCGCCTGCGCGCACCTTCTTAAATAGCAATCGAGTATAGGGCAGCTCCGTCGATGGTGACTAAATTTACCAATTCGACAGCCGTCTTTGATTTTGTGACATCACCGATACCAACCGCCAGCGGTCGGCTTATGGGCTTCCAACATTCTTAAAATAGGACATTGGACTTCCTTTGAGGTACTTGCAAGCTTTCCCTCTTAGGCATTTTATAGTGAGGATCATGCCAGCCCCACTTCACTACAACATAGTAGTAATAGGTTTGTTGGTTCAGGCGCTATCCCGCAATCCGTCGCCTGCGGGATTGAGCAGGGGATGCAGCGACCGTTACCGCCTATCCATCTCAACACTCTTTCGGGATACCGTTGTGGTGTAGGGCGGACGGCGAAGCAATCTCAAATTCTCCCCGCTTATTTCTGGCTTGTTACTATCATAACTCTTTACATTCAGAAACAAAACATTAAATTCGTTAAAATTTTCCGATCGTTCTGTAGAGATAACCGCACCCCGAGGGGGAGCGTCGATTGCCAGATAGGGGCTAAAAAAGTTTAGAACCCTTTGCTACCTATCTTTGCACAATATTGTACAAACCGTTACTTTTGCTGCACAATCCGCTAATCATTTTTGGCTGGTGTCTGGTTTTTGTTCGCCACACCGTCTCAGGCGACAGTTCCAGCAACACTTACACTTGACCCCGC
>NZ_JAUBUJ010000097.1:0-31347 GCF_036705405.1 Microcoleus sp. B13-B6 | reverse complement strand
CTAGCACCGGATACAGTGCCACGTGAACTCATGAGGGTCGATCCCACAATTTTAGACAAAAGATCGAGCTCCCAGATGAGTCTGTGCAGTCAATCTAAAATCTAAAATCTAAAATCTAAAATCGACTTGACCCCGCCTAGCACCGGATACAGTGCCACGTGAACTCATGAGGGTCGATCCCACAATTTTAGACAAAAGATCGAGCTCCCAGATCAGTCTGTGCAGTCAATCTAAAATCTAAAATCTAAAATCTAAAATCGACTTGACCGTAGAGGTCGTAGACATCTGCACCAGTAATTTTCACAGATACGATCGATCCCAGTCGCGCTTCTCCTGTCACATAGACGAGTCCATCTACTTCTGGGGAAAACCGAGCGGATCTACCAATCAACTCACCTGTCTCTGGTTGTTCTTGTTCTATCAGGACATCAACTACCTGACCGACAGATTCTTGATTCTTCTTCAATGATATAGGTTGTTGTGCCGCCATTACCGCATTGCGCCGCATTTCCATTATTTCTGCTGGTATTTGCTGGGGCAAGCTGAAGGCTGGGGTTCCTTCTTCTGGCGAAAATACAAAAACTCCTACGTGATCGAATTCGTGGCGCTTGACAAATTCCAGCAAGTGTGCTGCGTGTTCCTCGGTTTCGCCGGGAAAGCCGACAATAAAAGTTGTCCGCATCACGGCGCCGGGAAGTGCTGCTTTGAGTCGATCGACTATGGCATCATTGATCCCAGCTTGAAAAGGCCGATTCATCGCCCGCAGAATTTCCGGGTGCGAGTGTTGCAGGGGTAAATCCAAATACGGCAAAACGTTGGGCGTTTCGCGGATTGCCTCGACAACTTGCGGAGTCAAACCTGTAGGATAGGCGTAGTGCATCCGAATCCAAGGCACATCTACTTCACCCAAAGCGCGCAGTAGTTCGGCTAGTTTCGGTTCGCCATAAATATCTTTGCCGTAGTTGGTGGTAATTTGAGAAATTAAGATAATTTCCTTTACCCCTTCCGAGGCTAATTGCTTAGCTTCCGCGACGATAGATTCGATCGTCCGCGATCGTTGATTTCCGCGCAAGTGCGGGATAATGCAAAATGCACAGCGGTAGTCGCAGCCTTCTGCTATACGCAGATACGCGACACCTTCCGATGTCGTGCGGTAGCGCGGAGTAGTTTCGTCAGCGATGTAAGTAGGTTCTGAAGAGACGAGGGAAACTCGATCGCCCTTTTCCACCTGCTGCATAACATTGACGATTTTATGATAGTCGCCAGTGCCGACAATTGCGACTGCTTCCGGCAATTCATCCAGCAATTCCTGCTGAAAATGCTGTGCCATGCAGCCGGTGATGACTACTTTTTTATTAGCTTCTGCCAATTCTACCAAGGTGCGGACTGACTCTTCTCGCGCCGCTTGGATAAAACTACAAGTATTGACTACAACATAATCAGCTAATTCTTCATTAGAATCGACTTGATAGCCCGCTTGAGCCAGCAAGCCGATCATGTGTTCGGTATCGATGCGATTTTTTTCGCAGCCGAGGTGAGTAAATGCGATCGTTGGCTTCGTTGCCATGCAGTAATAGTTAGTGTTGCGCTATTTTTGAGAACGTTTTATGGTATCACACAATTAAAAAAATTGCAATGTGTATGTGGAATATCTGGACTGTTGTGGTGTCCGCAGGTGTTGTGTGATATTTGTGCGATCGTGAACGAGGTGAGGATTTTTACGGTTTGTGCGATCGTACTTTCCCGCTTTTTCGCTGCCAGATTTTGACCCAATTGTCAGGTTTTGGTGTCGTCGGAAGGCTTCGACAATCTTACGCCCTTTGCATAATTTCGACTTGCTAGTTCGGCAAGCCAGCCAGAAAAATCTTCTCTGCTGTTAAGTTCAATTCTGAAAAAGCCAACGACTCAATCCTTTCGCTTCCCCTAAACTGTTTTACCTGATACTCCCCATCTACTAGCTGGTAAATCGAGAGAGTGGGTTGTTTGGGATTGCCGATAAACTTGCGACCGCCTAAACCAAGATAGTCTACAATCCAGTATTCGGGAATGCCCATTTCTTCATAGTCGGAAGCTTTGAAAAAATAATCATCCCGCCAGTTCGTACTGACCACCTCTACAGCTAGTCGCACCGAAGAGCCCATCGTGATGACTGATTCTTTTTTCCAGCGCGGTTCGCTTGCAAGTGCGGTTCGGTCTAGGACAATTACATCTGGCTGGTAGCCAGATTCGTTACGCGCAAGCTTGAGCAAGCAATCACTAGGGATAGAGTAAGGCAATTGCAGTCGCCTGATTTCAAAATTGATTTCACCGGAAATGAAACCTGTAACGTCGGAATGGTCGCCAGTTCCTAAAGGCATTTCAACAATTACTCCATTGTGTAGTTCGTACTTATGGACAGAGTTCTCTGGATACCAAGCAACGAACTCATCAAACGTGATTGTTTTCGATATGGTTTGGATCATGTTGCGGTTTCCTCTGTCTGGTGATTAGTATGCGGAAAGCTCAAATATTACACAAGGATTACAGGCAACGTTGCCTCTAATCCTTGACAAATTAAACTGTAGCTGATATAATTTAGATAGCCCGTCCTTACAAAACAGCACTTGGTACAAAACTTGGTACAAAACGCCGATTTGTCACAAAATTGGTGTCCTTTTGTACCCATTTGATATCCTTTTGATACCCGATCGCCCCCACTCCTTCTAGCTCGGCTCGGTTAAGGGCAGACCGCCTCGAAAAATCAACTCGGCAGTCAACCTCAACTCTGGGAAAGCCAGCGATTCAACTCGGTCATCTCCCCGAAACTGGCTGATTTGATACTCGCCGTCAACCAACTGGCAAACCGAGAGCGTGGGTTGCTTGGGAGTGCCGATGAACTTGCGGCCGCCCAAACCAAGGTAGTCCACAATCCAGTATTCGGGGATGCCCATTTCTTCGTAGTCAGCGAATTTGAGATGGTAATCGTCCCGCCAGTTGGTACTGACGACCTCTACAGCCAGTCGCACCGAAGACCCCATCGTGATGATGGATTCCGTATCCCAGCGCGGTTCTCTCTGGCGCAGAGCTGCTTCGTCTAGGACAACTGCGTCTGGCAGGTAGCCCGCCTCGTTGCGGACGGGTTTGAGCAGGCAGTCGCCGGGGATAAAGCAAGGCAATTTCAGTCGCCTGATTTCTGCGCTGATTTCGTCCCTGGTTAAACCTATAACGCGGGAATGGCGGCCGGTTCCTAAAGGCATTTCAACAATTACTCCATTATGTAGTTCGTACTTATGGACAGAGTTCTCTGGATACCAAGCAACGAACTCATCAAACGTGATTGTTTTGGATATGGTTTGGATCATGTTGTGGTTTCCTCTGTCTGGTGATTAGTATGCGGAAAGCTAAAAGATGGCACAAGGATTGTCGGCACTTTACCGACAATCCTTGACATAGGAAGTGAAGTTTGGTATAATTTTGCGTCCATAATATCAAAATACCGATCGCGCCGATCGACTGAATCTAAAAGTATCCACAGAAGTTCTTGATACGATCATTATTTCACAAATTTTGTGATGTTTTAGCTAAGCTGTTCTGCCTTTAAATTGTATGTCAAAAAAATTTAAAGTCTTGTGGGGTGGGCGTCCCGCCCGCCCTGAATATACAGTTTAAATGCGCGACAGCTTACTCCGATCGCAAACTCAGCCTGAGTCATCTCTGCAAGGCATTTTGCAACATACTTTCAAAAAAAGTATCCAGAGAAGTTCCTGATGCTTTCGTCATTGCAGAAAGCACACTTTTCTGAGCAAAAGAACAGTATAGCCCCGCTTCCAAAAACCAAGGTTTTCCCTGCGGATCGATGCGAAAATCAAAGAGACTATAATCGCGACAACCCAAAGCGATGTGGCATTTTCTGGCCATATCCCAAACTCTCTCCGTAATCGGATCGCTGGTGTCAACTATCCACGACTTGGTACTATCCTTAGAAGTCAAGATCAAGTTGCCATCGTCATTTTGTTTCAGCTTATCGGCATAACTCCGAATCGGCATTGTGTCAGCATTTAGAGCATACTCTTCTAGTGGTAAACAGACTAATTCGCCTGCTTTGATGATAATTCCACAGCGAACTTCTCTACCCAATTCAATGAATTTTTCAACGAGCACTTCCTCGGAATGAGTCAATGCTGTCTGCAAAGCTGCATCATAGTCAGCAGCATCTTGAACGAAGGTTACTCCAATGGAATTATCGCCATTTAGTGGTTTGAGGACGGCTGGGAAATCAATCAAGGTTCGATCGCCCGCGCGGACAACTTCTCCCAACGGTACACTTACCCCAGCGGCCGCTACTACTGCCTTAGTCTTGGCTTTATCAGCCACCAGCGCCATCAACTCTGCCGGATTACCCACATAAGGAATACTCAGCATATCGAACAAGCTGCGGTATTGAGTCATGCCGGGGATGCAAAACATCTGCGGTACCATTACGTCAATCTTTAGCTGTGTCAGCACCTCTACAGCGCCCGCTAGAGACATGGGATTAGCGGCTGCGATCGCACCTCGATCGAGAGAGGTGGGAAAACGCCATTGGCCATCGGGAGAAATATAGGCAATATGAAATTCATAGAGTGCTGAATTAGCAGCATTTTTCAGACAATCTTCTGCATAAAGCCGCGATAAATTACAGTAAAAATCGCTAACTGCCGAGCCGACTAAATGCAAAACCCGTACTACTGACATCCTCAATCTCCCCCTATTTCCACAAGTTTGCCAATATTAAAATCAATCCGAATCCACTCTTTCGGGTTCTGTAAATTTCCCCATAACAACAAGGGAATTTGCCAATGATGCACCATCAAAAAGGGCAGTGGATCGTCCCACTCGAAGATGGCATCTTTGCCTTGGGCGATAATTTGTAACCGCTCAGAAACTAGCTTTGGCGACCACAAATGAGTCACCAATCGCCAAATTTCATGGTAAATCCAGTAAGTCGGGCGACTTGATGCCAAAGGCTGCACAGTCTGTGGTAAAGGGTCGAGTTCCAAATAAGCTTTTGCCACATCAGGATGGTTGTAAAACATCGTGATGGCTGAATGGGTGCGCGGGTTGCATTCGATCGCGTAAATCTCTCCATCATCCGCCGCCTGAATGAAATCAAAGGAAACTTGTCCCGTCAGATTTAGACTCTTGGCAAACTGACGAATCCAATTTTCGATATCCGGGCGATCGACATTCTGGTAATTCACCTGAAACGCCGACGATTCACAGCAACAATGCAACTGAAGATGACCATCACGAATTGTACTGTGAGTGCAGAATTCTTGCCCGGGAATATACTCTTGCATAATCCAAGGTTTACTCTCGGAAATTGGTAATGAGTTGACAAATGTGGCAGTTTTTGCAGGGTTTTCGCAGGGTAATTTAGTTAAGTTTAACCTGCGGACAGAATCGTAGGGAATACTTTTGATAATATATGGACGCTGTGCGTCACTAAAATCAAAATCGATTACTTGCTGGGGATTAGTAATGCGATAAGACTTCGGAACTCGCAGCCCCAATGCTTCCGAGGCTTTTGCAAACTGATATTTATCATCCAAACGTTGCAGAGTTTCGACATCTACGTGCATTACCGTACAGTGGGGAGAAAGTACCCTTTTGACTTCGGCATCGTAGTAACTGGCGACTGGACTACAGACTGGAACGTAAACATTAACTTTCTCTTGTTGGACAATTTTCAAGAGTGCTTGGGGGTATTCCTCTGTCTGCGGATTTGGTACTGTGTAAAAGCGATCGACTGCCCAAGAGTAACGATGACCTGTCAGCCAGTATTTCTCGGTTTCTACCAAAATTACCCGATGACCGGCCTTATGGAACGATCGGGCTAGCTGCAATGCTTTGGTCATCTTGCCGCCGCTAATCAAAATCGTTTGGGGAGAGTCCGCGATCGATCGAGACTGAAACGGTTTGATGATGATGGATCTCAGTAGGGCGATCGCAGTTAAAGCAATATTCAGGGGCAGTACCAATAGCAGCAAAATTAAGGTTGCTATAGTTTTAACGGCTGTCTGGAAGCGCCTATTCCCAGTGTTTGTTTCCTGTTCAGATGGCATCGCTGCCACAGAAACTGTTTCGAGCATAATTTCCTAGTAAGTAGACACTCTAATTAGCGGTGGTTTTTGAATGATTAAACCGCAGATGACGCTGTTGGCGCCGAGTCTCCAGAAGAGACAGATCAATCATGCGGATGAGGCGCGGATTTGATATTACGCACGGGTGGTTAGGATCGTCAATTAAATAATTTCCCTTTTTTCTTGTGGGATGGGCGTCCCGCCCGCCCAGAAAGGACGGGCGTCCCGCCCATCCCACAACAGTCATGAAAAGTGGATTTTATTTAATTCTCATCCCTTAGAAACCGGGTTTTTTGACGATCGGACTTCGTTACAGCCCGCCCAATAGGGCAAAAAACCCGGTTTATGCAGGTTTTGATGCGTCTAGGACTGTTCTACTAAACGCGCCGAATTAAGGTCAATCCATCTCTCAGCGGCACTAACACCTGCTCTACGCGCGGATCGTCAACTAGAGCCTGGTTAAATTTGGCGATCGCAACTCCGTTATCAGTAGCAGTACCCGACACATAGGGCTGTCCCTGCATCAGAGTATTGTCTGCACAGATCAAGCCATTGGGAGCCAACAGCCCAGTGGTGAGCAATAAATCGAGATAATCTGTGTATCCAGCTTTATCAGCATCGATAAACACCAAATCGAAGACTTCCCCGTCTTGGGCCAATTGTTTCATGGTTTCTAGAGCCGGTGCCACCTTCACTGAGATTTTGTGACCGGCAGTAGATTCGTGAAAACACTTCTGGGCAAATTCAGCTACATAAGCATCTACTTCGCAGGCTACCACCACTCCATCCACCGGCAGTGCTTCCGCCATCGCTAGTGCTGAGTACCCGGTAAACATCCCTATTTCCAGTACGCGCTGTGCTTTGGTGAGATGGACGAGAAACTTCAGCATTTGGCCTTCCACATGGCCCGAAAGCATTTCCTGTTCCAAGTGGCGCACTGTCTCGCCGTCAGAGAATCGCTTACTCCAATCTTCTGATTGGGTGCGCTTTACTAACGCGGCTAAGGCGGGAGATTCCGGCGTGGTACAAAGGTTCAGGTACGGATCGAGACCATTTGCTAGTTCGTAGGCTTGTTGTAATTGGGCCTTGAAAGCTCGATCGAGATTATCGATTTTTTCTACTTGCGAGGCGAGACTTTCGAGTAAAGAGGCTAAAATCCCGACTGGGGTAACGGGTCTCATCTTTATACCCCGGCTGTGGAACGAGTTCCAACTTTCTGCAATACCACATACATATCCTCGCCATCGCCATGACGCGGGTAGCCCTGACAGATTTCTCGATGCACGGCTAGGGTTTCATCCAACTCAGTTCGAGTCAAATCGTTCATGAAAAAGCAGTCACCAATGGGGCATGGAGCCGCAGCGCGTTGAAGGCCGTCGCGGGTACGACTGATCGATGTTGTCGCTTTCCAGAGCAGTTCTGATGTCAGATAAGGGCTGTCTATCGCTAGTCCGAGGCGGCTCATTAATCTTAAGATGCGATCGCGGTCGGCGATCGAAATGTAGCCCCGCTGCCCAGCAATAGTCGCCGAAAAAGCCATATCGATGGCGACACTGTGGCCGTGGAACATCGGAATTTCCGGTGTTAGTTCCAGCGTCGGACTCCAGGTGTGACCATAGGCAATCACCCGATCCAAATCTAGCTCGTGGAGGTTTGGTACTTCTAATGCCAGCATTGACTGAATCGCGTTGTAGGTTAAGCGATGGGCCACTTCGCGCAGTTCAGATGTGCCGTCTAAATAACCAAAATGGCTATGCAGTAATGCTTCGCCGTAGTTTTCTAACAACTCGAAGATTTCTTTGTTGCCTACTACGGCGATCTTAATTAACTCTGCCATGCCGTTTCGTATTTGGTCGATCGGCAGAGTTTTCAGAAAGGAGAAATCTAAAATTACTTTCTGCGAAGCGTGGTAAGCACCGAGGCGGTTTTTCAGCTTACCGTGGTTCACAGCTACTTTGATCGCCACACTGGCATCAATTAGCCCAATTAAGGTTGTCGGTACGCGAATGTAGTTAGTTCGACGGCGATAGGATGAGCAGGCAAAACCAGTTACGTCAGTAGTCAATCCACCACCGACCACCAAAACAGGCTCCTTCCGCACGAGTCCGAAATCCACGAAGGCATCTATGATGCTTTCAACAGTTGTTAACGTCTTATCAGGTTCCTTGATATTCACTGGAAAGACTGTTAAATCTATCTCGTGATACTTGAAATAATGCTGCATCTGTGCACCATAAAGACCATAGACTGTTTCGTCTACAACCATTAAACAGCGACCAAATTGGCGGTAACTCTCCGCAATCTCTGGATTTTCAAGCTTGAAAGCACCATCTACATATAGCAAGCTGAAATCAATTTTTTCGTACCCTTCAATATGAAAAGCACGATCGGTAGATGTAAACGTAGCTTGAATGTCACCCATAAGATTTTTGCACTTTCATGTTGATTAGTAACTGTAAGTATCTGGGCGAGCTTCAAAAGTATCAATCCTTTTGCTGGCAAACTTCCTAGGCATTAACTTGACAAATTGTCATTTAATATGAACTTAACAATCCACCTAAAAATTTACTTTCAGAGTTGTTTGTTAAGAGTAGGTTAAATACTGCTTTTCGAGTATTTATACTTAAAGCCTTTAGAGGATTGATTTGAGACCGCCTCAATGCTTACACAAAATTCAACATAACGAATTTCTCATCTTTATGCAACCATATTCAGTAAAAATCGATATTTCTTTTAATATAATATTATCCAGAGACAAATCGGGAAAACCCGAAATTACAGCCTCCTCACCTATTAAAACGACTCGTTGCGATCGATCGTTGAAATCACTTTATCTTTTTTGATCGGGTTCGCTGTGTATTTCCAGTTGATTAGACCTCTTGCAAAAGTCCTTTTCATAAATTTCTTGGACGGGCGGGACGCCCATCCCACAAGAAAAAATAACTCTTGTGGGATGGGCCCCAGAGCCCGTCCTAGTTATTTTTGCAAGAGGTCTATTATCAACCAAATTCAATATCCAATCAGCCGATTTATGCCTAGTTAATAAAGGGAATAATGAACCCGGATTTTAGATTACCAAATTTCCTGGGAACACACATCAAGCCCGATCGCCCGACAGCACTTTAACAGCAGCAGACGCAGGTAATGAAGCGTCAGAATTTCCGTCCAAAGCATTAACTTGAGGCATCAAAGTGCTCATTTCCAATTGGCAAGATATTGGTCTAATTTGTCGATCGGCCAACAGTGGAATTGGGAGCATCTCAATGAAAGCAGCAAAGCTCGAAATTGGAATTAGGAGTCAGGAGTCAGGAGCCAGGAGAAAAGAGTCAGAAGGAAGAAGAAAGAAGTGTTTTTGCAAATATGAGATGCTCCCGTGGAATTTTTACCTTGGGGGCGGGCATAATCACCACCCCACAAGAGTCTTAAGATTTTTTCCGATACAAATCTGGATGTTTTTTGAGCTTAAAAATACTGCTAGCCCAACTTACGAGGGGATTTGATCCGACGATACATCGGGGGCGAGCGACAGATTTCCTTCGCCCGAAAGCACTTGACCAGCAGATCCAGTAGTTAATCGATGATCGTAAGAGTGTGTTCCCAAACCCTTAACTTGGCGCATCAAAGTGCCCATTTCCAAAGCACTCATCGCATAATTCCAGCCCAAATTGCTTTTAATTCCAGCCCTTTCCAAAGCTTGCTGCATCGTGTCAGTCGTCACCACCCCAAAAATCACCGGCACCCCTGTTTGAAAAGCAGCCGCAGCAATTCCCTTAGCAACCTCACCAGCCACAAAATCGAAATGAGGAGTTTGGCCCCGAATTACCGCACCCAGACAAATTACCGCATCGTAGCGGTGAGAAAGAGCAGCTTGGCGGGCCACCAAAGGAATCTCAAAACTTCCCGGAACCCAAAAAAAGTCCACCTGAGAGCCATGAGGATTAATATCAACCCCGTGGCGTTTCAAACAATCTTGACATCCCTCCAAAAGTTTGTTGACGACCAAATCGTTAAAACGACCGATGACAATCGCAAATCGCAAAGATTCGGTGTGAGTAAAAGTTCCCTCGAAAACAGTCATAGTGTTCTAGTTTAGATTTTAGGTTTTAGGTTTTAGAGTTTTGTTTGTGAGAAGGCAAAAGTCAGAAAGCAGCAGCATCTCATCTGAATCTCAAGTACAAAAACATACAGGATCGCGCGGTGTGGAAAATTCCTAGCTTCTGCCGAATGCCTTTCAATCGCTGGTGAATGCCTTCATCCTTCTATCTTTTACCTTCTTTATTAGATAGAGTTGGGTGAAATTAAACGACTAAAAAGTTCAATACACCCACTGCAATAACCAGCAAAAACCAGAGACCCGATCCGACATAAATCAGGGATTTAGACTGATTCCAGTTTTGGGGAGAGGCATAAGCAACCGGGACGCCAACGACCATCACAAAAGACAGCAGTACCAGACCCAGTAAAACCACTTGAAACAGAATTGATAACATCTTTTCTCCT
Source organism: Microcoleus sp. B13-B6 (assembly GCF_036705405.1). Classification (NCBI taxonomy): domain Bacteria; kingdom Bacillati; phylum Cyanobacteriota; class Cyanophyceae; order Oscillatoriales; family Microcoleaceae; genus Microcoleus; species Microcoleus sp. B13-B6. The sequence continues at coordinate 20,746 of NZ_JAUBUJ010000097.1, read as the reverse complement.
TTCGATATAACCGTGCGTTGATCAGAAATAGCTTCCCAGAACCGGAAAAAATCTTCCAAATTCTAGTTTTTGACAGTTTCCCGATAGTCGATCGAGAGATTGTCGGTTGATTGATAAGAAAGAACCCGTGCAAATTCGGGCGTTGCGCGAACAGGCGTCAGCGACTTTTGAGATTTTTATCAATTTTATCATTGTTGGCTACAGCACAGAAAACTGGATTCGATACAGGCTGAAGGTTAAGTTACAGTGCGATCGCCCGGTGTCAGAGCCCGAGAAATTGCTACTCTGTGAGTGAGAGATGCGGGATTTTCGGCTATGGACTTAGTTTTGTGCCACACAACAGCAGATTTTGACGCCTTGGGGGCGGCGGTGGGACTTTGCGTGCTGCGCCCCGGTAGCAGGATCGTATTGACGGGCGGGTGTCACCCGACAGTGCGGGATTTTTTGGCGCTACACCGCGACGAGTACCCACTGATTGAACGCCGATCGGTCAATCCGCAACAAATTCGATCGATTACTATAGTTGATGCCTCCGGGCGCGATCGTTTGGGAAAAGCCGCCGAGTGGCTGGATTTGCCACACCTCAACGAAATTGCTGTTTTCGACCACCACAAGGAGGCGCATTCAGACATCCGGGCTACTGTTAGCCAAATCGAAGCAGTCGGAGCCAGCACGACATTAATTGTCGAAAAGCTCAAAAATCAAGCAGAAAAGAGCGACACACCATTCCGCCTTCTGCCTTCGGAAGCAACAGTAATGGCCCTCGGCATCCACGTCGATACAGGTTCCCTCACCTTTGAGGGCGCAACTGCGCGAGATGCAATAGCTTTGGCGTGGTTGATGGAACAGGGAGCGAGTTTGGGGGTAATAGCTGAATATGTAGAACCCGCTTTGTCTCCTCAATTGCAAGATTTGCTCAGAGAAGCGCTCAAGAATTTGCGATCGGAAACTTTGCACGGTTACAGCGTAGCCTGGGTGCTGCTATCTACTGAAGCTTACGTTCCGGGACTTTCTTCTCTGGCTTCTCGCTTGCTCGATTTAACTGAAACCGATGCTCTGCTGTTAGGTAATGTTTATAAATTTGGCGAAAACGAAAACAACCGCAACATCGATCCCGAATCGCCAGTTTCCAATCGATTAACTATTATCGGTCGATCGCGCATCGAAGGCACAAACCTCAGCGAATTGTTCAAACCCTTCGGTGGTGGAGGCCACGCCCGCGCCGCTTCCCTCGCCACCCGCGATGTTGACCCCCTGCTGACTTTAAATCAGTTAGCTGACGAACTCAAAGCTCAAATTCCCCACCCTCCGACAGCGCGCGAATTAATGTCGTCTCCAGTGCGGAGCATTCGCCCGGAAACATCGGTGGGGGAAGCTCACCGTATCCTCCTACGTTACGGACATTCCGGGCTTTGTGTGGTCGATGCGGGCGATCGACTCGCCGGCATTATCTCGCGCCGCGACATTGACATTGCCCTGCACCACGGTTTCAGTCACGCCCCGGTGAAGGGTTACATGACTTGGCAGTTAAAAACGATCGCCCCAGATACCTTGCTGCCGGAAATTGAATCTTTAATGGTGACATACGATATCGGCCGCTTGCCAGTATTGGAAAACGGTCAACTGGTAGGAATTGTGACTCGGACTGATGTGTTGCGGGAATTGCACCAGCAAAAAGCGCGAGACAGGGGAAGCAATACAGAATTGTCTTATTGTGCCGCGCCCGAATCGGTTGAGCAGTTGTTGCGATCGCGCATCAGTCCCGAATTATGGCAATTATTGTCGATCGCGGCCAATCTTGCCCAAGAGCGCGGCTGGCAACTTTATATTGTGGGTGGAGCAGTCCGGGATTTACTCTTAGCCACGGATGATACACTGGCGCTAACAGATATCGATTTGGTTGTGGATGGAAAGTGCGGTTCCGACGATTCCGGTGCTGGTGTCGAGTTAGCTTCCTCGCTGCAAAAACTTTACCCCGAATCGCGTTTGGACGTTCACGGTCAATTTCAAACCGCCGCGCTTTTGTGGCACAAAGACTCTGCTTTCGGCTCGCTGTGGGTGGATATCGCTACGGCTCGCACTGAATTTTATCCTTATCCGGCTGCAAATCCTGAAGTTGAAGCGAGTTCGATTCGCCAAGATTTGTACCGCAGGGATTTTACAATTAATGCCCTGGCTGTGCGCTTGGGTGTTCCTCGCAGCGGCGAATTGTTAGACTTTTTTTGCGGTTTGCTGGATTTGGAATCGAAGCAAATTCGAGTTTTGCACGCCAATAGTTTTATCGAAGATCCGACGCGAATTTATCGCGCTGTGCGGTTTGCGGTGCGGTTGGGATTTGAAATTGAGCCGCAGACGGAAGGATACATCCGCCACGCTTTGGCCAGCGGGATTTATTACCGAATTCAGGGGGAAAATGGCCGAGCTCCGGCTTTGGAAACTCGGCTCAAAAGCGAATTGAAATACATTTTGCAAGCTCCTTACTGGAAAGTTGCTTTGCAAATGCTGGGAGATTTGCAGGCTTTGCGCTGCATTCATCCTAGTTTGGAGTTGGATCGGGAGTTGTGGCGACAACTGCGTTTGCTCGATCGGTGTTTGAATGGAAGAAGGAAGAAGGAAGGCACGACACGGATTTTGACACGGATACACGGATTAATGATTGAGGGTGAGTCACGAGTCAGAGGGAAGAAGGAAGAGGGAATAGGGAAGAAGGAAGAAAAAGAAAAAGCAACTATTTCCAATGCCCAATTCCCGATGCCCAATTCCCCATTCCCCATTATCAATATTCCCGATTGGCAGATGCGGCTGGAAGTTTTAATCGCTTATTTAGCACCGGAATATCGCGGCAAGGTGGCTGCAAATCTTCAGTTACCCGCTGACAGCATTAAGCGGTTGGAAGTTTTGGAAGCCGGAAAGAAGCAGTTAGCAGAGAATTTGCCTAAGTGCGAGTTGCCGAGTCAATTGGTGTTGCTGTTGAGAAATTATGAATTGCCGGTGTTAATTGCGATCGCCCTACAAAGTCCGCGAAGTGCACGTCGCCAAATCTGGGAATATCTCACCAAATGGGCGAATGTTGAGCCGCCTTTAAATGGCAACGATTTGAAGGCTTTGGGTTATAAGCCAGGGCCTGGGTTTAAACGAATGTTGGATGATTTGTTGGCGGCGAAGTTGGATGGCGATTTGGGCGATCGGGCTGCTGCTATCTCTTTCTTAGCACAACGTTATCCTCAAGCTTAGTAAGGTGCGTCAGCAGCGCGTTATTTCTGATATAATAGATTAGCTAATTGCTGACGCACTCTACTAAAATTTAAGTTTTCAATCCTAAACAGGCTAACCAGGCGATCGCACATTATTGATATTTCGAGAATTAAGGTGAAGAAACATCACGCTCCTGCTTTAATCGCAATTGTCCTTTACAAAACATTTGTGGCTTCCCTCTTGACAGTAACTTCGATTGCTTTGCTTTTTGCATTAAAAAATCATCAATTTTTAGAACAATTTTCGCAATCTTATTTGTTAGAAAGCAAACTAAAAATTATTTAATTAATCTTAGACAAAGTTCTAATTCTCAAGCCTAAAAGCTTACTGCTTAGCGGACTTGTCGCAGCACTTTATGCAGTATTAACTGCTTTTGAGGCCGTTGGTTTGTGGTACGAAAAAGACTGGGCAACAATCTTAGTTTTAGTGCTGGTAAGCATCAGTATACCCCCTGAAATATATGAATTAGTTCACGGGGTCACGGTACTTAAGTTAGCGGTATTTATCACAAATGTAGCCATCTTATGGTATTTGCTCCACCATTTGCCGAAGCAGGGTAAAGGAGCTTAAAGTTTTGATTATTCAGAGGAAACTCACTTGATTTTATAAATGTCAGCATTTTCCATTTTAATTTCATAAAACGGCTGATCAGTCAAATAAAAACCTCAATCTTTACAAAAATTTTGTAATGGTAAAGATTTGATAAAGCTACGAGGGGTTATACCCCCTATGAGTTATAGTGACATATATATAGATGCACCCTGATGGCTTTCCCGTTCCACAAGAGCGGGATTTTTATTGGAAAAATATTGTATTAAGTTTTAATACAGGTGGTAGAGATAGAATTGGTGGAATATTCCAATAAAACGATCGCCAGATGCAAAAATAGCACAGAAGAAGCAAAAACGATAGTTAGGAGCGATCGAACATCCGCCCTAACTCTGCGAAATAACCCAAAGGCGGTAGCATAGTTTGGGAAACGGCATCAACTAAAGATGAACTTAGGGCCAGCAACAGCCTTCTAACAGGGCAAAGGCAGAATTAACGCGACTTTAGGCATAGGAGGGTGAGGGTTCGGCATCACTTACCATTGGTAACAAGTTAGAAAGGAGTAGATTTTGTCAATACCCCTTTGTGAATAAATATAATTGGTTAATAATGATAATCAAATAAGAGGTAAGGGTGGGAGAGTCCTGTGTAGGAGGACTCTTCCACACAAGGGCGCGATTATCATTATTAATAAGTTGTGGGCTCGATTGGCGTGGCATTGCGATCGATAACAGTGGCGGGCGATCATTTGTGACAAGTTAAGAAAAAGTGCAAATTGTCAAGGGGGTAGACCAAAAAAAGTAAAATAGGATGAAACCTTTACCGGGCAAGCAGTTGAGCCATAACTAACCAGTTATGATTCGCAAAAAACGAATCAACCGAGATCATGCAAAGCAAAAAAATCGTCCCCAAGTAGAAAATGAAGCGATCGCGAATCACTTGGAAGATTTATTAATTCCGGCAATGGCTGCCCAAAAAACTTTTTATCGGCAACTAAATTTAAGAGATAGAATTCTAACACTACCATTAATGATGGCAGCAATCCGCCAGTTTATTATGGCGATCCGTAGCAGGACTAACAGAATTAACCAGATTATTAAATAGAGAAGGATTTTTATGGTGTCAGCCACAAGAAATTAGCCAACAAGCATTATCACTCAGATTTTTAAGTTTTCCAGCAATTTTATTTGAAAAAGTATTTAAATAATTATTGCCTCATTTTCGCCCAAAATGGTTAACAAGAAAATCGAGACCATTACCAGATAGCGTACAATTTGCTTAAAAAACTTTGAAAATATCTGGATAGCTGACGGCTCAACATTAGAAGCCTTATTTCGTAAACTAGAAAGTTTATCAGATGTGCCAATTGGTCAATTAGCCGGAAAGATGGGAGTAATTATAGACCTAGTAACTCATCTTTACGAATAAATTTGGTTGGGTAAAATCCCAAACAAGCAGATACTAAGTGGGAGGAAAATTTACTAAAAACAGTTAAGCCGAAAACCTTACTATTATTGGATAGAGGCTTCTATCACTTCGCTTTTTTGTCAAAACTCATTTCTCAAAAAATTGGATTTATCACTCGAATCAAGAAAGGTGCATCTTATCAAATCGAGCGGCTATTAACCAATACTTAGGATGTCAAAGACCAGATAATTAAAATAGGTGCAGGAACAAAACAGACACCAGATTTGACTATAAGATTAGTACAGATTCGATCTAATACTTCCTGGCGTTCTTATCTGACAAGTGTCCGAGAACCTGAAATAGTGCCGCCTTATGTAGTAGCAGATTTATATCAAAGACGCTGGCGAATTGAAGACGCATTTTGGACAGTAAAAAGATGATTAAATCTCAGCTATTTAGGGACAGGTTCATTAATTAAACGGAATCAAGCTCCAAATCAGGGCTAATTGGCTATTTTATGGGGTTTTAGTAGATTTAGGAGATGCGGTTGCCGATGAATTAGGAGTACCAATTGAACGGGTTTCATTAGAAATGATTTATCGGGGAATGTATCATTTTTCTGTTGCCTATCAAAAAGGAATAGCCTCTGACATAGTTAAGTATTCTGCCGCCGATAAAAATCAAGATTTAGGGACTGTTAAGCTAGGCATGAAAACCTCATGTCAGGCTAATTATTTCTCCTTTCCCTGGAACTAAAAGAAGTCCAGAACAATTTTTTTTCAATAATAAAGGAACAAATGGAGTCATATTTTAATTGGGTCAACAGGTAAAAAATGAGTAAAATTACTCATTGACAATAGTGCTTTTAGCTTAAATTGTGAGTAATGGTTGCACCCTCAGCTTCGCCGAAGTGTCGAAACCGGGTTTCTCGCGATCGCCCTCAACCGAAAATGGGGCAATTGCGTTAAGAAACCTGGTTTTTGTGTCCTAGACTATGTAATAACTACAGAGTAATGAAATCGCCAGAGGTGAGAATACCGGGGGTAATATTGTTAAGCTTCGCCAACAATTGATTGGTGTCCGTCACCGTGATCAAAGTTTGATTGTTGCTGGAAGTAATACTGAGTTGATTAAAACTCAAACCAGAATTCAAACCAATTAAATCCTCACCCCTGCGGAAATCATTAATGATGTCGCTACCCAAACTTTGATTTAGGAAAAACACATCATTTCCCGAACCACCAGTCAAAGTATCGTCCCCAATATCCCCGGAAAGGAAATCGGCACCGCTGCCACCGCTGAGAATATCATTACCTTTGCCGCCGTACAGGGTATCGTTACCGATGTCGCCACAAAGCACATCGTTTTCATTGCCACCCAACAGCAAGTCGTTGCCCTCACCGCCATCGAGACTGTCGTTTTCTTTGCCGCCGTACAGGGTATCGTTACCGATGTCGCCAAAAATCAGGTCTGTACCTTCATTGCCAAAGGCAATATCGTTACCATTTCCAGCATTAATTGTGTCATTTCCTAAGTTGCCTAAAATGTAGTCGTCTCCATCTTCACCCAGCAAGATATCGTCATCTTTACCGCCGAAAATGCTGTCGTTACCAAGGCCACCGGCAACTGTATCATTGGCGATATCTCCCCTCAACAAGTCGTCGCCCTCACCACCGACAACAGTGTCATTATCCTTGCCAGCGTAGATGGTATCGTTGCCAGCGCCGCCAGAGATGAAATCGCTGCCTTCATTGCCGAAGATTGAGTCGTTATCTGCGCCGCCGTCAATGTTGTCATTGCCGCCCATGCCGTAGAGAGTATCGTTGCCGGCTTGTCCGTTAATTGACTCGTTGAGGACACCGCCCATGATGAAATCGGTAGTGTCGCCGCCGTTGATAGTTTGTTGGACGGGGTTGGGGGTGATGGTGGCAGGATCTAGTTGCGGAGGGTTGAGGCTATCGAGTAGGCAATCATCTAATACCGGAGTAGGAGTCGGAGTTGGTGTCGGTTCGGGTGTGGGTGTCGGCGCCGGAGTCGGTGTGGGAGTAGGAGTCGGCGCGGGTGTGGGTGTCGGAGTTGGAGTAGGAGTCGGCGTGGGAGTGGGAGTCGGAGTCGGAGTTGGAGTCGGAGTTGGAGTCGGAGTTGGAGTCGGCGCGGGTGTGGGAGTTGGAGTCGGAGTTGGAGTCGGCGTGACTGGAGGGTTAAATTCATAAGCGCCAATATCAACGATCGCACTTCCGTTATTATCACCATCTTGAGGGCGACTCACACCGCGCTGATCCGCAGCCGGCGCGCCCGCACCAGTACCGGTATCAATTGCCGGACTTCCTGTTAGCAGCGGCAGCACGAAAGCGCCGTTAATATTTTCCAAAGGGCCGAGTAAGGGGTCTGCGATCTTCACATTTGCCGTAACATTATTGTCGTTAGGATCGCCCGTCGTGAGTTTATTAGGAAATTGCAGATTATTTCCCCCGTCGATTAATTCCCGCCCGGTTTGCTGCTTAATCTTAAAACGATTACCCGCCGTGTTGCTATCAAAAATAGAATTCTTGACAGTAATTGGCTGATTACCAAAATTAGCAATACCTCCCGAATATTCCCCAGCGGTATTTTTAGCAAAAGTTGAATTGACGATGTTAGTCGAAAAGGAATCTCTGTTATTGACAATCATTCCTCCACCATTCTTAGCAGCGTTGTTGCCGGAAAATGTACTGTTAACTACGCTGATGTTTCCATTTTCACCCAACCACAAGCCGCCGCCGCTATCATCGGCTGTGTTGTTGGCAAAGGTGCAGTTTGTCACTGTCAAATCGGCATTGCCGTGGCGGACGCCGCCGCCGGAGCCTCCCGACCCCGCTGCATTTTTGACAGCTTTGTTGTTAATAAAAGTGCTATTTTCCAACACCACTTTATCTTGCAAATAACCAAACAAAAAGGCTGCGCCTCCTTCTCCGGAGCTGATATTGCCATCAAAAACGCTGTTGCGGATGACAATACTTCCGGCAACAGGGCCAGGGGTTGCATTGGGGCCCGAAGCATTAGCGCCATCGACGAAAACTGCCCCGCCAACGCCTTGGTCTGTCACGTTGCCGGTGAATTTAGAGTTTTCGATCGTCATGCTGCCCAACAGGTTATTAACAGCTCCGCCGTTGCTGCCTTTGTTGTTGGTAAATTCGCTATCTCTGATAGTCAGAACACCACCGCTTTTAGTGGCGATCGCGCCGCCCCCCCGTTCGGTATTATTCGCTAGCGAACCATCATTGCCGCTAAACTTGCTGTTAATTACAGTCATGGTGCTGCGGAAACCCCTGTAAATGCCGCCACCAAAACCGGCAACATTATTATTGACTTGGCAATTTTCTAAAGTTAAAGTGCTGCTACCTCCCGTTTGAATGCCACCACCGGCGCTAGTTGCGTCATTATTCGGATCGGTTCCAGAAACTTTGCCGTTGGCAATAATCAGGTTTTTTAGAGTAACATTTGTTGCACCTTCTGTGCGGATTACCCGCGAAGTATTGTTGCCACTGATGGTTAAATTGGCTGCACCAAGTGCATCAATTGTCAAGTTTTTGTTGATGACAAGTTGGCCGCTCGAGAGAGTAATTGTTTGGCTGGCAAGAGTGGAGGCAAATTGAATGGTATCGTCGGCTGCTGCGGAGGCGATCGCATCTCTCAATGAACCGGACCCGCTATCATTAGTGTTAGTAACGGTAATAGTCTTTAAAGTCCCTTGATAATCCGCCATTGCCTCTGGAGTCAAGGCTAGCGGTGCTTCAATATCACCCTTGGCAAACTCCAAATTCCAGTTACCACCGCGGCCAGTGCGATCGCTAGATGCTGCAATATCAGCCCCGGTTAACTCGCCCAGGCGATCGACAAAATCGCTTCCCGAACCCGCCGCAACATCGCAACCATAAAGCACAATATCTGCTTGGTCGCTTAGCGCATTTCGCCACCCTTGCAACTGGCTTTCATATTGTGATAAATTATCCGAAGTCAGCGTTGCAGAACCTAGCTGCAAGCTGCCCGAATTGCCGTGAGAAAAAACGTGAACTTGGTCTACAGTTTCCCCCGCAGCAGAAATTGTTTGCAGTTTCGCAGTAATTTGCTCGACTCCGTTACCATTTTTATCTAAAATGATGATCTCTGCACCGGGAAGCACGCCACCCGCAAGAGTTTGATAGTCATCTAAGTCGGGATCAATGAAGACAATAGATTTAGAACCAGCATTGAGGAGAACAGATTGTGAATCGATGTTAGTGGCAAAAGTTGAACTCATTTCGCATACCCATGAGAATGTTTACTATTTGCTGGTAGATTCACCTTGAAAGCAGAAGGCTAGAGATGCAGAAGGCAGTAGGCAGGATTAAAACCTCGGTGATAGATAGGGGAGATTAAAATTTAGGCAAAAACTTGAATTTTATCCCTAAGTGAAATCCGAGACTTGTCTCCCTAATCAGCTTAAGCTGTGTGAAAATTGCGATTTTTTTAGCAATTAACAGCCGAAAATGTAATGTAAATAGTCCGGCACGGGGAACCTCTCTAGGTAGATTTGCCATGCACACCCTTAGCGAGATAAGTAGTGCATCAAACCATTTGAAAGCCTAAGTCAGGTAAAATTCATAAAAAATTTTCTGGGGTTCCGAATTCCTGAGAATCTCTCTAGCTATTACCTGATACATTCACATTAGGGAAAACCAGGAAAATTCCCCCTAAAAAAATGATTAATTTAACTTTTTTTATAGCTGGCAAAAAGTTCCCCAAAATCTGAAAGTTAGTGGTTGAGAAAGCTGGATTTATTCGGGCAATCCTGAGCTGGCTAGCCAGCTCATGATTGCAATAGACGGATGTGCCTCATTCTAGGTGTGGGCGATCGGGAGCATCTCATATTTGTAAAAATACTTCTTCTGGCTCCTTCCTTCTTCGGGATCCTTCCTTCTTCCTCTTTCCTTCTTCCTCTTTCCTTCTGCCTCCTGCCTCCTGCCTCCTGCCTCAAAACTCCAATTTCTAGCGGAGGGCTGCAAAGGTGAGATGCTCCCGGGCGATCGGCAATAAACAAGATTTATTACCCATCGCTGGCTGTTGAAAAGAATCAGATCGATCGCTCCTCTGCGTTGGCGTAGCCCCCGTAGGGGGGCAGGGCTGTTTCATTCTCAAGAAAACGATGATTTTGACTCTTGTAGTGCTAAGAGTGCCTACCCTCCCCATCCACGATTTGCTCATGTTTCAGAGATTGGGGCAGCCACGGGGGGCTGCCCCTACAAGAGAATGAAACAGCCCTGCGTAGGGGCGGGCGGCTTATGGCCCACCCTAGCCCAGGCCGTTAGATTGTTACCTGAGTGAAATCGCTAGCGGTAAGAATACCGGGGGTAATATTGTTAAGCTTCGCCAACAATTGATTGGTGTCCGTCACCGTAATCAAAGTTTGATTGTTGCTGGAAGTAATACTGAGTTGATTGAAACTCAAACCAGGATTCAACCCAATTAAATCCTCACCCCTGCGGAAATCATTAATGATGTCGCTACCCAAACTTTGATTTAGGAAAAACACATCATTTCCCGAACCTCCCGTCAAAGTATCGTCCCCAACATCCCCGGAAAGGAAATCGGAACCAGCACCGCCGCTGAGGATATCATTACCCTTACCGCCGTAAAGCGTATCGTTATCGGTGTCACCGAAGAGCACATCGTTTTCATTGCCGCCGAACAGCAAGTCGTTGCCCTCACCGCCATCGAGACTGTCGTTTTCTTTGCCTCCGTAAAGCGTGTCATTTCCCAATAAGCCAAAAATCAGGTCTGCACCTTCATTGCCAAAGGCAATATCGTTGCCGTTTCCAGCATTAATTGTGTCATTTCCTAAGTTGCCTAAAATGTAGTCGTCTCCATCTTCACCGAGTAAGATATCGTCATCTTTGCCGCCAAAAAGCGTGTCGTTGCCACCGCCGCCGGCAACAGTATCATTGGCGAGATCTCCCCTTAAAAAGTCGTCGCCATCTCCGCCAACCACAGTGTCATTATCTTTGCCGCCGTACATGGTGTCGTTGCCAGCGCCGCCAGAGATGAAATCGCTGCCTTCATTGCCGAAGATTGAGTCGTTATCTGCACCGCCGTCAATGTTGTCATTGCCGCCCATGCCGTAGAGAGTATCGTTGCCGACAAGTCCGTTAATTGAGTCGTTGATGCCGCCGCCCATGATGAAATCGGAACCTTCACCGCCGTTGAGAGTTTGTTGGACGGGGTTGGGGGTGATGGTGGCAGGATCTAGTTGGGGGGGGTTGAGGTCATCAAGCAGGGAACCATCCGAAGCCGGAGTAGGAGTCGGCGCGGGCGTCGGAGTTGGCGCCGGAGTCGGTGTGGGAGTAGGAGTTGGCGCGGGCGTCGGAGTTGGCGCCGGAGTCGGAGTGGGAGTGGGAGTTGGCGCCGGCGTCGGAGTTGGCGCCGGAGTTGGAGTTGGCGCGGGCGTCGGAGTTGGAGTTGGCGCGGGCGTGGGTGTGGGAGTCTCAGTTGGAATCGGTGTGGGCGTCGGAGTTGGCGCGGGCGTCGGAGTTGGCGCCGGAGTCGGTGTGGGCGTCGGAGTTGGCGCGGGCGTCGGAGTTGGCGCCGGAGTTGGTGTGGGAGTAGGAGTTGGTGTGGGAGTAGGAGTTGGCGCCGGAGTCGGTGTGGGAGTAGGAGTCGGCGCAGGCGTCGGAGTTGGCGCCGGAGTTGGTGTGGGAGTAGGAGTTGGCGCGGGCGTCGGAGTTGGCGCGGGCGTCGGTGTGGGAGTAGGAGTCGGCGCGGGCGTCGGAGTCGGCGTAGGAGTCGGTGTGGGAGTGGGAGTTGGCGCGGGCGTCGGAGTCGGCGTAGGAGTCGGCACTGGGATGACACTACCTCCCAATTCAAAAGATCCGCTGTCCACGATCGCACCTGGAATGCTGTCGCCATCTTGAGGGCGAGTCACGCCGCGCTGATCCGTAGCGGGTGCGCCGGTGGCAATCCCTTTATCAATTGCCGGACTTCCTATCAGCAACGGCCTGACTAAAGCGCCGTTGAGGTTTTGCAAAGGGCCAAGTAAGGGATCTGCGATCGTCACACTTGCCGTCGCATTGACATCACTTCCGTCATTGGGGTTTTTGGCCGGCCACTGAAAATTCCCTCCTTGATCGCTATATTGGGCGGTGACGTGTTGCTGAATGCCCCAAGGGTTTCCTCCGTTAGCCGCTGTATTGTTGGAAAGAATCGTGTTTTTGAGGGTGACATTATTGGCAGCGGCGAAGATACCTCCACCAACCCAGCCTGCAGAATTATCGGCGATCGTCGTGTTGAGAATGGTTGTGGGTGCACCAAGAGTCATTGCACCGCCGAGTTTGTTGAAATCACCAGCAGCAAACGCCGTGGAGTTGCCAGAAAACGTACTGTTAGTAATCGTAGTAGGGGCATTTCGCATCCACAGGCCGCCACCTTGATTATTGGCTTTGTTGCCAGCAAAGGTGGTGTTGGTAATGGTCAATCCCTGGTTGGTGCTGTCGCTCAAAATCGTTACCCCACCACCGTTTCCACCATTTCCACCGTTGGGTAGCGCCAGAATTTCGTTATTTTGGAAGGTGCTCTTTTCCAAAATAACCTTGTCTTGGCTGCCGGTGAACAGATAAGCTGCGCCTCCTTCACCTCGACCTTTATTGTCTTGAAATACGCTATTGGTAATCTTAATTGTGCCGGAAGCTTCGCTCGGATTGCTGGCTCGATCGGTATAAAGTGCGCCGCCGAAACCTCTTAAGAAAGAATTGGGCTGCCCTGTGGCGAAAGTGGCTGCTGTGGTGTCGTTGCCGATGAATCGGGAGTTGTCAATTGTCAGCTTACCTTGAAGGCTGTTAATTGCCCCGCCGTTAATTCCTTTGTTGTTGGTGAAGTCGCTGTTGGTGACTGTAATAGTTTTGAAACTCAAAAAGCCGATCGCACCTGCACCGCGTTCATCGTTAGCGGAGGTGGCTACGTTGCCGTTGAATTTACTGTTGGTAACAGTCAGGGTATTGTTGAAATTACCGAAAATTGCGCCACCGCCTTTATCGGCGACGTTGTTGTTGAACTGAACGTTTTCTACTGTGAGGTTTACTTCGTCGGTTGTGCCGATCGCGCCACCTCGATCCGTAGTTTTGCCGTTAGTAATAATGAGGTTTTTGACAGCAAAAGTCGTAGCAGTCACAACGTTGGCGTTGACAAAAAAGGCGCGGGATGCGTTGTTGCCACTGATGGTTAAACCGGGTGCGGCGGCGCCGTCAATGGTGATATTTTTGCCAACGGGAATATCGAGTTGACCGCTGGTGAGGGTAATGGTTTGGCTGGCTAAACCTGGGGCGAAGGTAATTATATCGCCGGCAACAGCCGTGGCGATCGCAGCCCTTAATGAACCCGGCCCGCTATCGCTATTGTTGGCTACTACGATCGTAGCTAAATCCCCTTGGTAACTTGCCATCGCCTCTGGCTGCAAGGCTAAGGGAGATTCAATTTGACCCTTAGCAAATTCTAAATTCCAGTCGCCGCTACGGCCGGTTATGTTGGTGGATGCCGCAACGTCAGCCCCGGTTAATTGACTGAATCGATCGACGAAATTAGTACCTGTACCGCCTGCTACATCGCAGCCGTACACCATGAAGTCTGCTTGTGGGGCTAGTGAAGTTTGCCACTTTTCCAACTGGCTTTTGTATTGCTCTATGTTATCTGAACCCAGAGCGGTATTGCCTAATTGTAAGCTGCCAGAACTGCCGTGAGAAATAATGTGAACCGAGTCTATCGCCCCGTTAGTAGAGGCGTATTTTTCCATCTCGGAGGTGATTTGTTCGATGCCGTTTTTGGTGCTATCGAGTATTACTACCTGCTGTCCCGGCAGCACTCCCGCTGCAATTGACTCGTAATCTTTCACGCCGGAGTCAATGAAGACTAAGGAGCGCACTGGCCGTTTTTCAAAAGCAGATTGTGAGTTAACTTGAGCGAACGTAGAACTCATATTGGAGACTCCATTTAGGGCATTATTAGTAGATACACCCCGGAGTTATCTCATCAGGCTTATTTGATTTTATCTTAACACCAAATTGAGAGATGGTGCATTTTTTAAAATATTTTTATTGATTTATTTTGAGCCACCTTTACCTGTGTTCTCTTGACCATGATGGAAATTATGACCTCTACCAATGGGAAGATATTACAACATTTGTCTGGCATATTTAAATCAATCAATCTAGGCTGTACCATCAAATTTTTGCGACATTATTTGGCTAACAGTAGCCTGATTTCAGGTACTCGGAAATGGTGGAGGTAATTTCCCCCAGGATAACTCCTCTTATACCAATTTAATGTGAAGTTGCACATATCTCGATCCCCCTAAATCCCCCTTAAGAAGGAAGACTTTGAGAAGAATCTTGTCCCACCCCCTACTCCCCTCCGGCGGGGGGTTAGGGGGGATCAGATTCTACGGGGCCTCATAAAAAATTGGTATTAATTATATTGAGTAGTTTTTATGTGAGTGTGAGATTTTACGTAGAGGCACAAGGCACTACAGTTTACCTAGCTGTATTTCATCCAAGGTAAAACTGAATTATGTAGATTGTGAACAATTCTATATGCTTTGAATTTGCTAGGCTTGCGGGGGAGCATCTCATATTTGTAAAAATACTTCTTCTGGCTCCTTCCTTCTTCCTCTTTCCTTCTGCCTCCTGCCTCCTGCCTCCTGCCTCAAAACTCCAATTTCTAGCGGAGGGCTGCTTTCATTGAGATGCTCCCGGTTTGCGGTACACCCAAATACTGATTGCCAGGACGTTTGGTCGCATTTACTAACAGTCAAAACGGTCTAATATTAAGTGGAACCCATCGCTGGAAATCAATTGGCTTATGGGGTGCTACCGACACTGTGAGGACTGCCATCCTCACTGCAAACGTGATTCAAATTATTCAGCGGGAGTTGATATGAGTGCTGATTTAGTCAGCTCAAATCGTTGATTGCGATCGCGCCTGCCTCCCTAATTACAATCGTATTCGGGTTCAGTCGCCCTCGGTACGTTTCATACCCTGCATTAAATTACTCTCCTTAATTAGCAAACAGTCGATCGCGCGCGCCGCCGTTGTTGAGTGTATCACTATATCGATCGGCATAACACGAATCAAGTCCGCTGTTTTGAGTCAGGGAACTGTGCGATTTTGGCAATTGACTTTTGTATGGTTCGAGGTAATCTGAACTGAGGATAACAAAGCCTAATTGCAGTTGGTTCGATCTGCCATCAGAAGTTGTGCGAACTTTGTCAATCTCTCTAAGGATAGAGGCATATTTTTGAAGTGCCGAGGTAATTTTCTCGATGCAGTCAGATGCCCCAGCCAAAATTCTGGAAACAAAATATCCACCTTCATTGATGCTGGAGTCCTTGAATACAAAGCTTTTGGATGGGGAATTTGCGTATTCCAAGGCGGGAGTCGTTTCCCTTAAAGAAGTCAACATATTCCGTCCTCCAAAAGTGTGTTGAGCGGTAGATACAGCCTTGGAGTCAGAGCTTCTGAAACTGCCAGCAACCTTATTTATTTCGCTCATTCTTATTTCACCTATCTATCAGTTTGCCCTATTTCTGCAGCACTGCCATCCGCGATCGCACGGAATTTATATTCTGCGTGTTTTCCCTTACTTCCGGCAAACGCGCCATTACCGATCGATCCGGTATCCTGTCCGTGATCCCACTTTCAAACAAGAATCCAACTGTAAGCCCGTGCTTCAAACCTCGATAGTATCGAGTCATTCCCCCATCTAAAATCTAAAATCTAAAAGGGTATGACAGTTAGTTGATTGGCCTCGCAACTGCACCGCTCAAGATTCTGTGGAAGATGGCGGTTTTTTCCCTGCATTGCGAATATTAATAATCTTGTTGAGGGCCTCAAACCAAAAACCAGCCCCCATAGAAATAGCTACACCGCTCAATATCCAACCAAACAATTTTTCCATCAAAGCCGGCCACAATAAATTCCCCTGCTTATCTCGTTTTAACCTATTCTGTTCGCTCCATCCCAAAGGCAGAGGTACATTATTATCCAAAGCTCGACCGACATCTTCTTGAACTTTTTTCAGACTGGTTAAATTATTTGATTTAGTCTTAGCATTGTTGACCACAACCTGCTCAGCGTACAAATTAACAGTCGATCGCAACATCGAATCCTTCGACAACCGATTAATAATATGAATGGTATCAGCATTAGCAGCGACAGCCATCGCAGTTCCGAGCAAAATCGCCACCCCTCTGGCATTCCGCTTGTAAACACCAGAAGCACGCTCCATCGATTGGTCAAACCAAATTTCAATTTCTTTCTGAAACCGCTGCAACTGCTCTTGAGTATCTCCGCCGCCTTTTTCAGCGCGCTGCGCTAAAATATAAAGGCTGCGTTTCAAAGATTCTGGCATACTGTCCAAGGTTTCTTGAATTTGTTGATAAATCGGACTCTCCTCTTTGAGTTCCATAATTTCTGCTGCCGACTCTTGACTTTTTTTAACAGTATTTAACAGATTGCTGAAACTAGGTTGTAGTTGCCCTAGCAGCGCCAGCCGCTCATTTCTGCTGTCAAAACGAGCCTTCACAAATGCCATCTGCCTCTGAAATTCTCTCCCTCCCAGCTCGGTTTCTGGTAGATAAACCTGAGAATCCTTAATATAAAATCCTAGCTTTTCCGACATCCGATCTAAGCTGTTGTTCAAACTTGCTAAATTGTTTTGATAATCTTCAACAACTCGATTGAACTCCGCAGTCAGCCACCTAAATTCTTGCTCAATAATCGGTTTAGTAGCATCCGGCAGACTCAGATTTTCTCCAATCTGTTGAATTTGTGCTAATTGTAAATTTTTAAATCTTTCCAATCTGGTTTTAGAGATAGAGCTGAGCAAACTAGAAACCTTTAAAGTCTCCAAAAGGCTAGCTGAAAAACACTCGGCTGGAATATAAGAAGGCCCACTGGATTTATTGCCGAAAACATTTTTAGTACCCGTAACTCCGTGGTAAAAATCCCCCATGCGGTGCGTAACAGAGCGGAATCCCTCTGAGAAAAGCCCTTTCGCTCCCTGATTCAAATCTTTGATAATCGGATTGGCGTAAATCGAATGGGCTAACTGTCCGACTCTCTTAAATTGCAGGGGATCTTTCGCGCCTTCGCTACCACCAGAAATCAGAACTTCGATCGACTTCTTTAAATGTTCCGCCCGCCACTGCCAAACAGTAGCAATCAGTTCCTGAATTTCCGAAGCTAGCAAGCTTAAAGTCAGGTAGATAAAGACTAAGCCAATGATAATATCTATAATTACAGGCAAGTTCATGGTATTTTCCTAGTCGCAAATAACTGCTGTCTAAGTTTACCCTCAGTTTGGGACGCTCAAAACTCTCTTAACTTATGTCAGAAATCTTTCCATTCCTGGGCCGCAAACCGAAAAATCGCTGGAATGACAGCTTTACAGACAAAGTGTGGATGCTGGCTTTTCTGTTGGCTGCAGTGCTGATTTTCGGGCTCAATCTGGGCGGCGTGGCTTTGCGGGATTGGGATGAAGGCATTGCAGCGCAGGTAAGTCGCGAAATTTGGCGCGGCAACTTAAATTGGCTGTATCCGACGATCGACTCTATGCCTTATTTGAACAAACCGCCGCTGGTACACTGGCTAATCGGGCTGTGTTTTGCCGTCGGCGGTGTCAGCGAATTGACGGCGAGGTTGGTACCGGCGATGCTGACGGCGGCTTCAGTGCCCTTGCTTTACGCCATTGGCAGGGAGTTGTTTCCTCCGCGTTCGATCGCCATTTTTTCTGCCCTCGTTTATCTCACGCTGTTACCGGTGGTGCGGCATGGACGTTTGGCGATGTTGGATGGAGCAGTTTTGTGTTTTTTGCTGGGGGCGATGTGGTGTTTGCTACGATCGCGCCGCGACTTGCGCTACGCTTTGGGGGCGGGGATTGGGTTCGGACTCATTTGCCTGACTAAGGGCGTGATGTTGGGGCTACTGCTGGCTGCTATTGGCTGTATTTTTTTGGTTTGGGATACCCCGCGACTCCTCACTTCTGGGTATCTTTGGGGCGGATTGGCGATCGGAACATTGCCAGTAGCTGCTTGGTATTTTGCCCAATGGCTGCACTACGGCCAATATTTCATCAACACTAATTTAGTAAACGAATCTTTCCGGCGCATTTCGGAACCTGTAAGCAGTCACAGAGGCCCGCCTTGGTATTATCTTTTAGAAATTTTTAAATTAGCTTGGCCGTGGCAGTTATTTTGGCTACAAGGGCTGCGTCTGAGTTGGGAAAATCGCAGTTTTGCCGGGCCTAAATTAGTATTGGTTTGGACTGGAGTATATCTGCTGGCTATTTCTGTGATGACTACTAAATTGCCGTGGTATGTTTTGCCAATTTATCCAGCTTTTGCTCTTGCCGTTGGCAGCTATCTCGCTGAAGTTTGGGAGCAACTATGGCTGCCGCCAGAGCCGGTCAAAGAGGAAGCAGAAGAACATTTTGATGCTATTTCTTTGTTGCCTCATCCCGCGATTTTGGCAATGCTAGGTGTAGTTGCTGTCGTCGGTTGCGTGTACTTCAGTGGCTGGGTACGGATCGGGGGACAAATTGCGCCTCCAGAGCGAGATTTGCAGTTAATGTTGATGTTTGTAGCTTTGACAATGACAATGGCGGCGGTGTTGCTGCACCGCAAAGACCGGCAGTTTATATTAGTTTTAATTTGGGGAACTTACCTGACGCTGTTGGTATTGGTGGCTTCTGATAACTGGGTTTGGGAACTGGCCGAGGATTATCCGGTTAAGCCGATCGCCGAAATTGTCCGCACAGGAACTCCCGCCGGTCAACAAGTGTTTACTTCTCACCGCTTGGGCCGTCCATCGCTGAATTTTTATAGTCAACGCCAAGTGATTGTCGCCGACGCACCTACGCTCAAACAGAAATGGCAAACTCTTCCTCAACCTTATTTTCTGTTAGAAAAACCCGTTTTAAAACATTTAGGTTTGCAGAATGCTGAGGTTGTCAAAACAGCGGACGATTGGGTTTTGGTAACTAGAAAATAAGCGTGTTTCCCCAAATTACCGTAGGGGCGGGTTCACCAACCATTTATGTCAGAAACCAACAATATAATAAACCCGCCCCCACCCAACTATAAATCTCGAAAATAAGCGTGTTTCCCCAAATTACCGTAGGGGCGGGTTCACCAACCATAATCGCCTCAGACCAAAAATCTCGAAAACCCGCCCCCACCCAACGACAAATCCGAATCTACATTTTTGGGATGCAATCGCATATCAGATTAATCTAGGCGATCGGCTGGGTGGGGACGAGTTTACCAACAATTCATACGAGAAACCAACAATCTCAAAAACCCGCTACACAAACTCAACCTTAAAAAGCTTACCCAAAAATGTTACACTAAACAAAAGTCTCAGTTAAATGCTCTCTAATAGAACTATGCAACTTACTGAACAACGATACTACTCGATCGAGGAATATCTAGCACTAGAAGAAGCTGCTGACTACAAAAGCGAATACATTGACGGTGAAATATTTCCTATGGCAGGTGGCTCTACCAATCACAATCAAATAGCGCTCAATTTCAGTACCGAACTAAATTTTGCGTTCAAAAAACTAGACTATCGAGTTTTCATGAGCGATGTCCGCTTGTGGATACCCAAGAAGCGCATCTATACCTATCCCGATGTGATGGTAGTATGTGGGGAGCCGGAGTATTATAATAACCGCACCGATACGATTACCAATTCCAGGGTAATTATTGAGGTTTTGTCAGCTTCAACTAAAGGATACGATCGCAGCAAAAAGTTTGAGGGATACCGCACGATTCCCACTCTTGAAGAATACTTATTGATCGACCAAAACCGGAGATATATCGAACATTTTTCTAAGACGGATGATAAGCGATGGTCGTTTGCTGAGTACAATGAATCGGATGAGACGATCGCGCTTGCTTCAGTATCTTTTGAAATTGCTGTGGCAGATATCTATAATAAAGTGAATTTTGAACAAGTAGATCGAGAAATTGCACCTGAAAAATGATTGTAGGGGCGGGTTCACCAACCATCTGTGCCACTAATTAAGAAAATAAATAAACCCGCCCTGCCCGACAAAAAATCTCGATCGCCCGCAATTATTGTAGGGGCGGGTTCGCCAACCATTTTTGCCACTAATTGAGAAAATAAATAAACCCGCCCTGCCCAACGACAAATCCGAATCAATATTCTTTGCATTCGATCGCACATCAGCTTAATCTAGGTTATTGGTTGGGTGGGGGCGGGTTTATCTAGATTGTCTGCTGGTATTAAATATTATTCGTAAAACCCGCCCCTACGATAGCGTGTAGGGGCGGGTTTCACCAACAATTTATGTGAAACACTAACAATCTCAAAAACCCGCCCCCACCCAGCCACAAATCGGCATCTACATTTGTGAAATACGATCGCACATCAGGTTAATCTAGGTTATTGGTTGGGTGGGGGCGGGTTTATCTAGATTGTCTGCTGGTATTAAATATTATTCGTAAAACCC